>NZ_JAUCDN010000085.1:0-11436 GCF_034675085.1 Devosia sp. | reverse complement strand
GGTCAATTCGCCCCAGTAGCCCACGCCCGCCATCTGCTCGAGGCCGAAGACCCGGCGGTAGAAGGGACCATGCTCGGGGCGCACCGAAGAGATGCAATGGGTGGCGCCGAAATATTCGCAGGCCATCACGGCCATGCGCAGGGTGAGGTAGGGCAGGGCCGGAAATTCCAGCGAGGCTTCATGGTCTGCGGTGAAGCGGCTGGGATCGACATAGCTCCCCCCGGCCTCGATGACGCCGCCCAGCACATCGGGCCAGATCAGCCGGCTGGGCGAGGTCGGCTCCTCGGCCGTGGCGATATGCAGGCGAATGGAGCTGACCAGCCTGTCGTCGATATAGACGCCGAAGCAATGGCAATTGGGCGCGTCGTCAAAGGCGTCGCGCGTGATCTGCTGGGAATTGACCGGGATGAACGCCTCGCGCCGATAGGCCTCGTAGCGAAGCTTGTAGACCGGATCGAGCTGGTCGCTCGGTGATACCCGCCGATAACGCACCCGATCGAGCAGATCGATCAGGCTCGTTGCAAAACGCGAACTTGTTTGCCTGGCCCCAGTTGCCGCACTCATAGCCACCCGCCCTCTTTGACGGGGGCACCTTAATGCTTTGTTAAGGATAACGGCATGGGCAAAAAGTGGGCCACCAGTGGGCGCCGCGACCCTTGGAGGCAATTCCCCTTGGCGCTACAGCGCTTTAGACTTCATTAACCATTTCTTTGAATTGTCTGCCCTTTTGGCGTTGAGCCGGGTGATGAGCTCGGCGATGTCGCGCTGGGGCAGGGGGCGGCTGAAGAAATAGCCCTGGACCTGCTGGATCGCGGTATGGGCCAGAATGGTATCGAGCTGCTCCTCGGTCTCCACCCCTTCGGCCACCACGATGAGATCGAGATCGCGGCCCAGCCGGGCAACATTGGTCAACAGCCGCAGCGAGCGGGAGTTGTCCACGATATCGGCAACGAAGGAGCGATCGATCTTGAGCTTGGTGAAGGGCAGCGCGTTCAGATAGCTCAGCGAGGAATAGCCCGTGCCGAAATCGTCCAGCGCGATGGCGATGCCGCTTTCGGCCAGCTCGGTCAGCACATGGTGGGCGATGTCGTGTTCCTCGATCACCGCCGTCTCGGTGACTTCGATCTCGAAGCGCGCGGGGGCAAGGCCGCTATCGGCCAGCGCTTCGGTGACCAGTACGGCCAGGTCGCTGCCGCGGAAATCGCGTGCCGAGATATTGACGGTCACTCCCACGTCACCCGGCCATTGCGCGCAGGCCATGGCGGCGTTGCGGATGACCGAGGTGGTGATGTCGGAAATCAGCCCCATCTCCTCGGCCAGCGGCACGAAGGTGGAGGGCGGGATGATGCCCAGCTCTGGATGGTTCCAGCGCGAGAGCGCCTCGCAGCTGACCACCTTGCCCGTCTTCATGTCGAGCAGCGGCTGGAAAGACAGGGTGAGGGCGCCAGTATCGAGCGCCTCGCGCAGATCGGTCTTGAGCCGCTGGCGGTAATGGTAGTCGATGTCCATCTGGGCATGGAAGAGCTGGCTGCGCGCCTTGCCGGCGCCCTTGGCGGCATAAAGCGCCAGATCCGCCTTGGTCATCAGCTCGTCCAGCGTATCCTGCCTGTCGGTGCTGGTGGCCATGCCAATGCTGGCGCTGGCCGCAATGGTCAGGCCTTCCAGGGAGAAGGTGCCGCAAATGGCCTCCTGGAGCGCTTCGGCGTCGCGCTCCAGCTGAGTGCTGCTGTCAACCGCGCCGCGATAGACGACGAATTCATCGCCGCCCAGCCGCGCCAGCACGGCTCCCCTGGGCAGCGTATCGCGCAGGCGGTCGGCCACCTGCTTGAGCAATCCGTCGCCGGCGATATGGCCAAAGGTGTCGTTGACATGCTTGAATTCGTCGATGTCGACGATCATCAGGGACGCCATGCGCTGGGTGTCGCCGAAGCGCCGGGCATCGAGGTCCTCGCTGACCAGCTCGCCGAAATAGGTGCGGTTGGGCAGGCCCGTGAGCGCGTCGTGCCGCGCCATGAAATTGATGCGTTCCTCGGAGGCGACGCGCTCGCTGATATCCTCGAAAAGCAGCACGGTGCGCTGGTCGCGCGAGCTGACGGACACTTCGTAATAATGCCGCGCCGGCAGGCAGAGCAGCACCTTGCCCGACAGGCGCTTGTCGATCATGTCGAGCAGGCGCTGTACCGCCGTGCTGGGCAGGGCCTGGGTCTTGCCCAGGCGCACCAGCACGTCGCGCACCTGAAGGCCGATGAGATCGGGCACGCCGATCAGGCTGAAAAGGCGCACCGCCCGGGCATTGGCGACGCTGACCACGCCCCGCTCGTCCAGCATGCACAGGCCGTGCTCGAGCGTGGCCATGGCCATGTCGAGCTCGGTGGCCAGGCGCGACGCCTCGATGCGGCCGTGGACGGCGCTCAAAAGGATGGAGCGGATATCGCCGGCCAGCTTGCGGTAGCTGACGAGCATCACCAGCAGCAGCGCGGCCAGGACGGGATGGAAAATATCGCCATGCAGGAAAAAGCCCAGCGACATGGGCAGGATGACGCCCAGCATTTGCAGCGTGACCAGCCGGTCCAGGCCGAAATTGCGCGCACAGATGCCCACCATCACCGCGATGGAAAGCGAGACGCTGGCCAGTTCGGCAAAGGGGTCGTCGACCAGCAGCATGGCGAAAAGGCACCAGAAGCCATAGACCAGGGCCAGGGCGCTGCCGCTGATCACGGCGCGGTTTTCCCAGGTTTCGGCGGCTGCCGCGTCATCGTTGTCGATGGCGGCGCGCCGGAAGGCCCGCATGTCGAGATGGCGCAAAGTGCCGATGATGATGAAGGCGACGGCGATGAGGTAAAGCGGCAGGGACTGGGTGCGATAGGCGGTCAGCGCCGCGGTGAGCGCGCTGGCAAAGACCCCGGCCAGCATCGCGCCGCGGTCGCCATAGACCGAGCGGATGATCGACACATAGTCGAGAGCCGGCATTGTCTTTCTTGAAGAGGTGAGCACCTGGTTCCCCTTGTTCCTCCCAATTAGTGCGCTTTGTGCATTAAAAACGCCTTGCCACGCCAAAGGGAGTTGGGGCGGATGGGGATTTCCCCGCAAGAGGGTGAATGTTGCGTTAAACCGTCTCAATGGAAATTGCGCCCTCCCGGCAGGGCGGCATGGGCAACGGGCCGGGCGCGCTCGGTTTCCCCGCCATCGAGCAGGTCGAGCAGCGGGGCGGTCATGTCGGTCATGGTTTCGGCGATGAGATGGATCACCTTGCCATCGCTCTGCACTTGCCCATGCACCGCCAGCAGGCGCGCGGAGAGCACGGTCTTGCGGTTTTTCTCGAAGGTCCTCGGCCAGACCACGATGTTGGCGATGCCGGTTTCGTCCTCGAGGGTGAGGAAGATCACGCCGCTGGCCGTGCCCGGCCGCTGGCGCACCAGCACCAGCCCGGCCACTTCGACGCGCTGGCCGGCAGGCACCCTCGCCAGATTGGCCGCGCGCGTTACCCCCCGCGCCGCCAGCATGGGGCGCAGGAACTGGACCGGGTGGCCCTTGAGGGACAGCGAGAGGCTGGCATAGTCATGGATGATTTCCTCTCCGGGGGTCATTTCGGGCAGGCCGGAGGGCTCGGCCGGCTGTTCGGCCGGCAGGCCGGCGGCGGTGAAGAGCGGCAGGGTTTGCGCCCCATGGGTGCCGATCAGGCCCTTGACCGCCCAGAGGGCTTCGCGCCGATTGAGCCCGAAGGAGCCGAAGGCGTCGGCCCGGGCCAGCTTTTCGAGGCTGGCGATGGACAGGCCGGTGCGCAGCCAGAGGTCGCGGACCGACAGATAAGGCGCGTGCCGCGCGGCGAGGAGACGGACGATATCCTTTTCCGCCAGCCCTTCGATGAGCCGCAGGCCCAGCCGCAGCGCTTTTCGGGACAGGATGTCGCCGGTCATTTCCGCATGGCGGGCATGGATATGATCGGGGACGGCCCAGCCATCTTCCTCGAGCAGGCAATCGAAAGCGGAATGGTTGATGTCGACGGCCCGCACCTCGACCCCGTGTTCGGCGGCGTCGCGCACGATCTGGGCCGGGGCGTAAAAGCCCATGGGCTGGGAATTGAGCAGGGCGCAGGCAAAGACATCGGGATAATGGCATTTGAGCCAGCTCGAGGCGTAGACCAGCAGGGCGAAGCTGGCCGCGTGGCTTTCGGGAAAGCCATATTCGGCAAAGCCCTCGATCTGGGAAAAGCAGCGCTGGGCGAATTCGAGGCTGTAGGCATGTTTGGGGTTTTCCGTCATGCCCTTGATGAAGCGTTCGCGGAAAATCTTGATGCGGCCGGTGCGGCGCCAGGCGGCCATGGCGCGGCGCAGCTGGTCGGCCTCGCCGGAGGAAAAACCGGCCCCGATCATGGCCATCTGCATGGCCTGCTCCTGAAACAGGGGAATGCCCAGCGTTTCCTTGAGCACACTGTCGAGCGGATCGGTGGGGTCGGGCTCCCACGGGTCCAGCCCCTCGCGCCGGCGCAGATAGGGATGGACCATGCCGCCCTGGATGGGGCCGGGGCGCACGATGGCCACCTCGATGACCAGATCGTAAAAGCGTGCCGGCTTCAGGCGCGGCAGCATGGTCATCTGGGCGCGGCTTTCGATCTGGAACACGCCCAGCGTATCGGCCCGCTGGATCATGGCGTAGACGCGCGCCTTCCTGGTCTGGTCGGGGTCTTTCTCCTCGGCCATGAGATCGGCCAGCTCCAGCCTTTGCCCATAATGGGTTTCCAAAAGGCCGAAGGCGCGCTTGAGGCAGCTCAGCATGCCCAGGGCGAGGATATCGACCTTGAGGATCTTGAGCGCATCGATATCGTCCTTGTTCCATTCGATGATGGTGCGGCTGTCCATCGCCGTCTTGCCGATGGGCACCAGGCTATCCAGGTCGTCGCGGGTGATCACGAACCCGCCCACATGCTGGCTGAGATGGCGGGGAAAGCCGCGCAGGACCTTCACCACCTCGAAAAGCTGGGCCAGCACGGGATCGTCGCGATTGAGCCCGAGCGCGCCGACCTCGCCCAGGCCCTTCCCTGAATTGCGCCCCCAGAGCAGCCGGTTGAAGCCATTGATGACATCGTCGGAAAGGCCGAACACCTTGGCTGCCTCGCGCATGGCGCTGCGCGAGCGGTAGCAGATGACATTGGCGGTGAGCCCGGTGCGCCTGCCGCCATATTTGGCATAGACATAGGCCATCACCTCCTCGCGCCGCTCATGCTCGAAATCGACGTCGATATCGGGCGGCTCGTCGCGCTCGACCGAGATGAAGCGCCCGAAGACCAGGCTGGCATCGCGCGGATTGACCTCGGTGATGCCCAGGCAATAGCAGACCGTGGAATTGGCCGCCGAGCCGCGCCCCTGGCACAGAATGCCCCGCTCGTGGCGGGCATAGCGCACGATATCCTCGACGGTGAGGAAATAGGCGGCATAGCCCTTATAGGCGATGAGGCAGAGCTCGCTCCAGATCATCTTCCTGATGTCGTCGGGCACTTCGGGGCCGAAGCGGGCTGCCGCTCCCGCCCAGGTCAGCCGTTCCAGGGTCTGCTGGGCGGTTTCGCCATTGCCGATGGTTTCCTCGGAATAGTTGTAATGAAGCTGGTCGAGGGAAAAATCGATGCGGCCGGCAAGACGCATGGTCTGGGTGATGGCGTCGGGGTGGTCGGCAAAGAGCCGGGCCATTTCCGCCGGGGGCTTGAGATGGCGCTCGGCATTGGCCGAAAGCAGCCAGCCGGCGCCGTCCAGCGTCCGGTGCTCGCGGATGCAGGCCACCACATCGGCCAGGATGCGTCTTGCCGGCTCGTGATAGAGCACGTCATTGCTGGCCAGCATGGGGGCGCCGTGGCGCGCGCCCAGCCCTGCCACCCGATTGAGCCGGGCCCGGTCCTGCCCGTCGAAACGCGGGGTGCCGGCAATCCATACCGCGCCGGGCGCGGCGCGGCATAGCCGGGCCAGCACGGCATCGGTTTTTTCCCAATCGGCCTCGTCGGGCATGAGGATGAGAAGCTGGCCGGCGATGGCGGGGCCGACAAGATCGGCCAGTTCGAGCAAGGGCCGGCCCTTTTCGCCGCGCTGGTTGGCGTGGGTGAGCATCCGGCAGAGCCGGCCATAGGCGGCCCGGTCGCCGGGATAGGCGATGATGTCGGGCGTGGCGTCGGCAAAGCAGAGCCGGACTCCGACGAGATAGCGGAAGGCCGGATTGAGGGCGGCATTGTCGCGTGCCGCCACATAGCCGCGCACCACGCCGGCAAAGCTGTTGCGATCGCACAGGCCCAGCGCGGGAAAGCCCGCCTGCATGGCGGCCAAAACCAGCTCCTCGGGATGCGAGCCGCCATGGAGGAAGGAAAAATTGCTGGTGGCGATCAATTCGGCATAGCCGGGCGCCGCCGCGGGCCGGGCCGGCCGCGGGCCCGCTTGAGGCGGAAAACGAAGCACGGGGCTCATGCGAAAAATCCGTGCAGATACCAGGTGGGCGCCACGGGCTCTCCATAAAATCCCTGCCGGAATATCCAGAAGCGGCAGCCGGTCTCATCCTCGACGGCGTAATAGTCGCGGGTCTGCGCCCGGGCGTCGAAACGGGGCAGGGCGGCCACATAGGGAGGCTGCTCTGCCGGCTTGAGGGTCTGGGGATCGGGCTGGGGCACGAGCTCAAGGCGCTGGCCGCGCCGCCACCATTCGGCCTCCAGCCGCTCGGGACCGGCGGCCCGGAGCAGGCGATAGCTGTTATGGCGCCATAGCATGGCCGCCGGCAGGCCATCGGGCACTTCGGCGGTGATGGCGATGGGCTCGGGCCGGGACAGGAGCCGCAAGGGACGCTCGGGCCGGCGGGGATGGGGCTGGGCTCGGGGAGCCGGGCTTTGCGCCGGAACCAGGCGCATGGCGCGCTCGGGAATGTGGCTGGCTCTCTGCTGACTGCGCAGCACGGCGCCGGCGCCGAGGCGGCTGTCCAGCCGGTCGATGAGATCGTCGAGATCGGCCAGGCCATCGGCGGTGGCGAAGGCGCCGGTCTGGACGGGGTCGAGCGGGCCGGTGGCGCCGGCCTCGAGCCGGATCATGTCGATGCCGAAACCGGCATCGTATTCGCCCGAAAAGCGCTCGGCCCGATGGGTGAAGAGCCGGGTGACATGGACGGGATCGCGCGTCAGCCGGGCGGCGCGCACGGCCAGGGTCATCACCTTGTGGTCGACCCGGTAGAGCAAAAGCGCGAATTGCTGCGCGCCCAGCCCTTGCTTTTCAAGCCGGTGGGCGAGCTGGATGGCCAGATCCCCGGTTGCGGCCAGCACATCGTCCATGAGTCCGATGGGATCGGGGAAACGCCGCTCGGCCCGATATTCGGCCAGGGGCAGGCGCGGCACCAGGCGCTCCTCGGCATGGCCGTAAGCCTGGTCGAGCCGCAGGAGCAGGGAGGATCCGAACCGGGCTTCCAGGGCCGGCCGGGCCCGGCCGTGCAACTGGCCGATGCGGCGCAGGCCCATCTGGGTGAGGCCGGCGATCTGATCGGGGGCGAGCCGCAGGGCCGCCACCGGCAGCCCGGCCAGCCTTTCGGCCAGAGCGGTGCCGTCTACGATCTGGCTGCGGGCGAAATGGCTGAGCGCCCAGGCCGCGCCAATGGTGGGGGCTATGGCCCCGGCCACCCCATAGCCCCGGCTGCGCAGGCGGTCGAGCGCCAGGGTCAGCAGGGCGCTTTCGCCGCCAAAAAGGTGAGCGGCGCCGGTGATGTCGATGGCGAGGTCGCCATAGGAGCCGGGCGGACCCATGACCGCCACCAGCGGGCTGAGATTGGTGTGCCAGTCGGCCAGGTCGGCAAAGGCGGCGGCCAGGCCCGGCCCGTCCAGCGCCCGCACCACCAGACCTGGCAGCAGCGCCCGGGCATCGGCCAGGCCCTGGCCCGGCCAGAGGCCGTGGCTCGCCGCCTCTTCGTCCACCGCGCCCAGGCGGAGCCCGCCCTTGACGGTTTCGGAGAGCGCCAGCGGCCCGCCGAGGGTCGGGTCACGCCGTTTGAGATAATCGGTCGGCCAGCGCGGCAGGAACAGGACGAGGAAGCGCCGCTCCATCGCCCTTTCGCCCTGCGGCGCCAGGGAAAGAGACATCTGCCAGTCCATGATCGGTCCAATCGAGAAGCCATCCGGACTCTTGCCGGAGAAGGGTTCCGCGCTCGAGGCGCAGCTGCCAGCGCGGGGCGCCGGGGGCGCGGGCATCATAGGGGCGGGGGCCGCTCGGCGCCGGCAGGAGATGCCAGCGCAGATGGGCGGCGCTGGCGGGCCGGGCCGGGCCGGCGCGCAGCAGGAACAGCGAGCAGCCGGCGGCGCTGGCCCGCAGGCTCAGGCGCCGGCTGGCGGTGAAGTCGAATCGTCGGGCATTGCCGCCGATCTCGGCGATCACCGCCGCCACCGCCCGGCACGATACCGCCTCCTCGGCGGCCCAGAGCAGCTCGGCCATGTCTGCGGGCCGCACCAGGATGAGCCGGTCGGAAGCAAAGCCGGAAGATTCCAGGCCGGGGGCATAGGGCAGGCCCGCAGAGGCGGATTCGCCGGCCAGTTGCAGATGCAGCACCGCCTCGCGCCGGCCGGTGAGAAGGGGCCGGGCCTGGGCCAGGGCAAAACCCAGCCCGGCCCCGATCTGGTGGCTCCTGTCGGTGAAGATCTCCTGCACCAGCCCGCCCTGCAATTGCGGAAAGCCGCCCATGGCGGATTCCACCTGCGCCCGCGCCTCGGCCAGCGCCGGCTTGCGCTCGATATCGGCAATGGTGGCGCGCAGCGCCGCAAGATGCTGCTGCCGGTCGGCCGGGGGCATGAGCCAGTCCCTGCATGAGTGAACAAAACAGGAACATTTAGACAGGGAATCGCAAAAGAGTCGAGTCCCTTCGCTTTTCGCCGGTGTGGCGCGAACGCATCAGGCGGCGGAGAGAGCGCTGCCTGGCCCTTGCCGCCCATTGAGGAAATCGGGCGGCCTGCTAACTCTGGTGCCGCCGGGAAGACCGGCGCGCAAACCCCTGTCCTGCCCCCAGAACCCCCGAGGAGCCTGCGCCATGTTCGAGTCCATCACGCGCCTGTTCAGCAAGCCCGATGCCGGCCTCGACAGCCATGATCCACGCCTTTCGGTGGCCGCCCTGCTGGTGCATCTGGCCGCCGTGGACGGGCAGATGAAGCCCGAGGAGCGCACCGCCATCAAGCAGGCGCTGCAGGACCATTATGAGCTGGATGAAGTGGCCGTGGATAACCTCGTGCGCCAGGCGGCGCAGAGCGATGCCGAGGCGGTGGATTTCTACAAATTCACCCAGCATCTCACCCGGCTCGACATGGAAGACCGCATCGAGATCGTGCGCATGATGTGGACGGTGGTGTTCGCCGACGCCAAGAATCACGAGCTTGAGGACAATATGGTCTGGCGCATCGCCGAGCTGATCGGGGTTTCCAGCCGCGACCGCACCATTCTGCGCAACCAGGTGGGCCGAGGCTGACGGATCCTTCAGGCGCCGATTTCGTTTTTTGCATGATCCCGATTCGCAATCGGCTTGCCTTTGCGCCCCGATCTGGGCAAAACGCGCCCATCCTCCCTCGACCCATGAGACGTGCTGCCAAATGAATATCGACGCCATTCCGACCGGCAAGAATCCGCCCGACGACCTCAATGTCATCATCGAAGTGCCCCTGGGCGGCGAGCCGATCAAATATGAAATCGACAAAGCCTCGGGCGCGCTCTTCGTTGACCGTTTCCTGTATACCCCGATGCGCTATCCGGGCAATTACGGCTTCGTGCCCCATACGCTGTGCGGCGATGGCGATCCGCTCGACGTCATCGTGATGAACTCGCGCCCGCTGGTGCCCGGCGCCGTGGTGCGGGCGCGCCCGGTTGGCGTGCTGTTCATGGAAGACGATGGCGGGCAGGACGAAAAGATCATCGCCGTGCCCATGCAGAAGCTCACCCGCATGTATGACGGCATCAAGGACATCACCGACCTGCCGGAAATCCAGCTCGAGCGGGTGAAGCATTTCTTCACCCATTACAAGGACCTCGAGCCGGGCAAATGGGCCAAGATCGACCGGATCGGCAATCTGGACGATGCCCGCAAGGTCATTCTCGACTCCATCGAACTGGCCAGGAAGAGCTGAATGACGGGGCGGGACCCGCTCTCGCCCCCGGCTCGGCCCGGCCGCATCGTCATCCTCAACGGGGCGCCGCGCGCCGGCAAATCCAGCCTGGTGCGCGCCGTGCAGCGGCAGGTGCCGGGGCTGTGGCTCAATGCGGGGGTCGACGCCATGGCGGGGCTGCTGCCCGAGGCGCTGCGGCCCGGCATCGGCCTGCGGCCCGGCGGCGAGCGGCCCGATCTGGAGCCCATGGTGGCCGCGCTCTACGCATTGCTGTTCGAGACCATCGCCGCCCAGGCCAAGGCGGGATTCGACGTGGTCGCCGATCTGGGAATGCATAGCGATTATGCGGCTCCCTTCGACCCCATGGACCTGTTGGGCGCAAGGCTCGGCGCCTTTTCCCCGCTGCTGGTGGGGGTGCTTTGCGGGCTCGATACCATCATGGCGCGGCGCAACGCCGATCCGCAGGGCGGGTTCTATGCCGCCGGCCCCGGCGTGCCGGCGCCGGTGCGGCGCTGGCAGGAGGCGGTGCATCGGGGCAAGGCCTATGACCTTACCCTGGCCATGGACGAGATGACGCCCGAAGAGGGGGCCGAGCGCATCGCGGCGGCACTGGCCGCGCGGGGCTAGGCCTCCTCCCGCCTGGCATAGGTCAGCACCACATTGTCCTTGGAGGTCTGCTGGCAGGATTTGAGCACCAGCCGCGTGGTGGGATCGTCGCCGCCGAAAAGATGGCGCCCCTTGCCACTGACCACGGGGTGGATGATGAGCGTCATCTCGTCCATCAGGCCGGCCAGCAGCAGCTGGCGCACCAGCGACATGCCGCCCATGGCGGCAATGGTGCCGCCGGGCCGTGCCTTGAGCGCCCGCACGAAATCCTCCAGATCCCCCTCGATGAGCTGGGAATTGCTCCACTCCAGCGGCCCGGTCAGCGTGTCGGAGGCGATGAATTTGGGCACGGTGTTGATGAAGCCGGCAAAATCGAGATCCTGGCTGGCATTGGGCCAATAGCCCGCCCACTCCTGGTAGCCCACCCGGCCCATCAGCACGGTGTCGACCTCGCTCATGGTCCGGCCGAGCAGCTGGCCCAGTTCATCGTCGAAACTGTCGAACTGGAAGAGATTGGGGGCCTCGGCCACCCCGTCGATGGAATAAAACAGGCCTGCGGTCAGCTTGCGCATTCGTGTCTCCCTGCCGTTCGGAACATTTTCCGGCCGTGAGCATAACGACAAAGCGCGCCGTGGGTTCGGCTTTTTTGTGGGCGGGTTCCGACAAAAGAGCATGCACAGACGCCCGCCGGGCCTGTTGGCCTTGCGGTTTCACGGTGGCAAGCGGCTTCCGCCCCG
>NZ_JAUCDN010000084.1:0-11449 GCF_034675085.1 Devosia sp. | reverse complement strand
GGCGTTGGCCACCAGCTTTTCGGGCTTCAGCCGGCTCACTTGAGTGCGCGCGGTGATGACGGGCTGGATGATGCCGGCCCCCATTTCCGTCGCCTTCTGGATTAAATAGTCCAGCCGCTCGCTCTTGAGCGGCGCAAAGCCGTACCAGAGGTCGGAGGTCGGTGTCTGCGGCGCGATTTGTTCAAGCATTTCAAGCTGAACCGCCTTTTTGGAATCCCCTGTCAGCCGGCAGCGCCAGGCCCCGTCGCGGCCGTTGAACAGCACTGCCTCGTCGCCCACGGCCCGGCGCAGCACGGCGGCGAGATACAGCGATTGCTCCTTGCCCAGCGTCAATTGGCCACGGGGAGCGAGATCGGCGGACACGAACAGACGGGGCAGGGTGGCGTGGGTGCGGGGCATCGGCAAACCATCAGGGAACGTCATCGCAAGGTCTACTCCAAAGCCGACGAACGCAGTAGACCTCTTGCGGGCCTCAACCCTCGCTCTCCAGGAAATCGCCAAGGAAATCGCCATGACCCAAGATCAATCCGATTCCACCGCCATTGCCGATGCCCAGTCCGGTAATTGGGTTGATCGTTTCGCGCCGCCCTGGCTGAAACCCTATGCACGCCTGGCCCGCTGGGACCGGCCCATCGGTTTCTGGCTGCTCTACTGGCCCTGCGCCTGGAGCCTCGGGCTGGCCGCCGTGGCCGATCCGGCCCGGGGTTTTGACTGGTGGGCCGCCGTGCTCATGCTCGTCGGCGCGATTCTGATGCGCGGCGCCGGTTGCACCTTCAACGACATCGTCGATCGCGATATCGACATGAAAGTGGCGCGCACCCGCCTGCGCCCCATTCCTGCCGGCCAGGTCACCGCCCGCCAGGCCCTGGCTTTCCTGGTGATTCAGGCGCTGCTGGGGGCATTGGTGCTGTTTCAGTTCAACCGCTTCACCGTCTGGGCCGGCGTCGCCTCGCTGGTGCTGGTCGCCATCTATCCCTTCATGAAGCGCATCACCTGGTGGCCACAGGCTTTTCTCGGCCTCGCCTTTTCCTATGGCGCCCTGGTCGGCTGGACCTCGCAGACCGGCGGGCTCGCCCTGCCGCCGCTGCTGCTCTATGCCGGCACCATCCTCTGGGTCATCGGCTATGACACGCTCTATGCGCTTCAGGACATCGAGGACGACGCGCTCATCGGCGTCAAATCCACTGCTCGTCTCTTCGGCGCCAATACCCGTCCCATTGTCGCAGGCTTTTACGCGCTCGCCTATATCCTCTGGCTCGCCGCCGCCACCCTGGTCGGTGCCGGCATCGTCTTTGCCCTGATTTCCCTCATCGCCGCCGGCATCCTCGCCTGGCAGGTGCAGACCGTGGACGCCGAAAAGCCCGGCAACCCCTGGCTCCGCTTCTGGTCCAACCGCTATGTCGGCATCGTGCTTACCCTGGCTTTCCTGGCCGATTGGGTGTGGTAGGGGCGTTTCTGCTGGTCATTCACCGCGCCCCAAACCCCTATGTCATTCCGGCGCAGGCCGGAATCCATGTCCGCATGCTTCCCCCATCAATGAGGTCGCGGGTAGTCTTCAGCCTGGAGTCAGGCCTGCGCCGGAATGACTTGGTGCGAGGCTGAAAACGGGGAAAAATGCCCATTTATCCCCGCCCCCTTCCGCCTCCGCTAATATTCACCGCATCGCTCGGCCCCCAGAAACGCCAAAAGGGCCGACCGCACCACTGGTCAACCCTTCAAGGCGTGCTCTGGAGGCAGATGAAATTCAGGAGGCGTCGGGCTGGCCCGGCTTGCGGCGGTTGAGGAAGCGGGGGCGGCGATTGGCTTCGGCCACCAGCTTGCGGCGCGTTGCCGACTGGCCCAGCATCACCCCGTCGACCTGCTGGCCATAGGGCATGTAGGCGCCATCGCCGGCCTTGATATAAAGCGGCAGGCGCAGCTTCTTGCCCCAGTTCTGCCACTCGGCCACGACGTTCTGGTTCCCTTCTTCCTCGAAGACCCGATAGTTGAGGTCGGGGTCGGAATGGACCAGTTCGATGGAGCTGGTGAGAACGCCCTCTTCATTTATCCGCGTGGCCACGGCCACGCCGATGAATTCGGTGACGGGCACCTTGATCTTGATGGCGACCCCGCTCTGTTCGAGCATGCGGCGCAGGGTGACGGTTTTGACCGGGTCGCGCGGACCATTGTCGTTGGCCGCCACGAAGCGGCGTTCCGCCAGCTTGGGCCGGCCGAATGCGAGCACGACCGAAGTCCCTTCCATCGCAACACCGTGAACCATTTGAATTCGCCTTCCTGTCAACTTCGAGAGCTTGTTTTTGGCGCTCTCTTTATGGGGCCAACATAGCGCTTCCCCTTACCCGCCCCCTTAATCGGTTCGGTTAAGTTTATCTTGTTTTCCGAGAGGGTTAGCGGTGTCTTGCATCAAGTAGGACGCGGTTAACTTCACGCGCAAAAGCCCTGTTAACGCTGCCATATTCGCCTGCAACCGGCCTATGCGCCCCCGGCTCTTGCCCAAGCTGGGCGGGGGGCATAAAAGGCGCGGCAATGCCCGCGCCCGCCACCACCTATAGTGACGATCTCGAACTGCTCCGCTCCGCCGCGGTCGCGGCCGGCATCCTTGCCTGCGGCTTTTTCCGCCGCGATGTGCGCAGCTGGCAAAAGGACAATGCCTCCCCGGTCAGCGAGGCCGACATCGTCGTCGATAATTATCTGGCCCAGACCCTGCTCGCCGCCCGGTCGGACTATGGCTGGCTCAGCGAGGAAACCGCCGATAATGCCCGCCGGCTCGATTGCGAGCGCGTCTTCATCATCGACCCCATCGATGGCACGCGCGGCTTCCTGCGCGGCGAGGATAGCTGGACCCTCTCGCTCGCCGTGGTGGAAAACGGCGTGCCCGTGGCCGGCGTCGTCTATGCCCCGGCGCGCGACGAGCTTTACGAGGCTGAAAAGGGCGGGGGCGCCCGTCTCAATGGCAAGCCTCTGCGCCGCAGCCGCCGCGCCGGCGCCGCCCCGCTCATCCCGGCGCCCGGCGCCGTGCACCAGGAAATGCAGGCGGCGGGCCTGCATTATACGCGCGGGCCGGCCTATCCCTCGCTGGCCTATCGGCTGGTGCAGGTGGCCACCGGCCGGCTCGATGCCGCTGTTGCCCGGCGCGGCAGCCAGGATTGGGATATTGCCGCCGCCGCCCTTATTCTGGACGAGGCCGGTATCGGCTTTGCCGATGTCTGCACCGGCTTTCCGCGCTTCAACCGGGCCGAGGTGCGCCATGGAGCCCTTGCCGCCCTGAGCGACATGAGCCTAAAACCGCTTGTCCATGCCGCGCTCATCAAGGTCTATGGCTGTCCCGCCGAAGACGGCAGCGCGTCTTCCCCGATCGGCCCTTCAAGAACGGATATGACCAATGGCTAAAGAAGAACCCACCAAACAATTGCTGCATCTGGTGATTGGCGGCGAGCTCTCCAGCATCGAGGGCGTCACCTTCGCCGATCTCGACCAGGTCGATATCGTGGGGGTCTACCCCAATTATGCCACCGCCTATGCCGCCTGGAAGCAGAAGGCGCAGATGACCGTGGATAGCGCCCAGACGCGCTATTTCATCGTCCATCTGCATCGCCTGCTCGAGCCCGAAGCGTAAGCGGGCCCTAACCCATTTCCGCCGGGTGCCGCTCGGCAAGCGCCGAGAGAATGGTTTGCAGGGCGCCCGGCCCGCCAACGCGGGCCTGACCGATTCCGGCCAACCGCTGCCGCTCGGCGGGATCGGCCAGCAGGCGCTCCAGCGCTGCCCCGATCCCTTCCGCATTTGCCGGCGTTTCCACCCGGGCCTCGCCGAAATAGCGCTGTTCGGCCTCGAAGCGCGAGCGCCGGTCGGCGGAGCTGACAAAGGTGATGCTGGGCCGCCCCAGCCCCAGGGCTTGGGTCGTCGCCGTGCCCGCCTGCGACAGCACCAGGTCGGAAGCGGCCAGCAGATTGCCCATGGCGCCGCCCCGCGCCATGTGGATGGTGAGTTGGTCGTCCACCAGCACACCCAGATCGGCGCGCTCCGAGCTGAGTAACGGGCTGCGGCTGAGCCCGCTGCGGCCCGCCAGCTCGTTGACATCCACTTCCCCGGCTACGGCCACGAAGATGTCGGGCATCAGTTCCATCGGCAGGCGACGCAGCGCCTGCACCTGCAAGGCACAATTGTCGCTGGTCGGCCCCCGGCTGCCCGGCAGCAGCGTCACCGCCTGGGCCCGGTTGTGGCGGGCGGCGGCGTCGTAGTCGCCGTAGGGGATGGTGTCCATCATGATATTGCCGCCGCACCGGGCATCGACGCCGAGGGCGATCAGCATATCGGCAAGGTTCTGGCGGCGGGATATGACCACGGCGCAGCTTTGCCGGATCACCCATTTTTCCAGCGCGGAATAGAGCCGGGCATAGCCGGTCTTGTAGCAATCGACATAAAAGAGATTGCGATGGCCGGTGATATAGGCGGCGATCACTCCCACCATGTCGCCGATCACCACCACCTCGTCATAATAGCCGCGAATGCGCCGCAGGAATTGCAGCGCCGGTGGAATGGTGCCCAGCCCTCCTCCGGCGAGGTCGTCGCGCAGCGAGCCCTTGGCAGTGCGCGAGCCGCCCGAGCGCAGGCTGGCGCGCGGACCGACGATCGGGCAAACCCCGGCATAGGCGCTGCCGGCCCCGATCATGGGATAGGCTTCCACCTCCACCGAGGCGGGCAATTGCGCCACGATGGCGGCGCCGATCCAGTCCTCGCCATGACCGTTGGAAATGAACAGATAGCGCCGGCGGCCGGCCCCTTCGGCCACCACGCTCAGGCTCCGCGCCCGAAGCGTTCGAAGGCGGTATGCGCCGCCACGGCGTCGGCATAGGCCTCCTGCCGGTCCACGCTCCAGTAGAACAATTCGTCGAGCGGGATGGGTTTCTGCGTGATGGCACAGCGCACGAAGCTGCCCGGCTTGAGCACGTCATATTCGCCGTCGCCATAGCGGAGCACCGCTTCGGTGGGCGAAAACCCCTTGTCGAAGATGTTCATGCGAGACCGTCCTTCAGCGCCAAGCCTCGGTATAGCCCGCAACAGGGCCGATCAAAAGAGGCTTTCCTGCCCCTCCCCATCCGCCTGTGGACGTGGTTTCTTCTTTATGGCCGGGCTGCCTGCAATCGTTGCCGCCACGGCGCCATCGGCGAACTCGATGCTCACGCCATCGCCCGGCAGCAGGCCCTGCCGCTGGTTGACCAGCTTTCCTTCCGCATCCTTGACCACGGCATAGCCGCGCGCCAGCACGTTGCGATAGCTCAGCGAGGCAAGGAGCTTGCCCGCCTGCGTCAAAGCGGCGCGGCGCTCGTTCAGGACGATGCCGAGGCCGTTTTGCAGTCGTGTCGAGACCGGCTCCAGCCGCGCCCGCCACTGGCCCAGCTCGGCGCGCAGCGTGCCCGTCGAGAGCTTGGGGCCCATGGCCTGCAATTGCGCCCGCTTGCGCTCCACCAGCAATCCCGCTGCCGCCACCAGCCGCCCGGCATGCGGATCGTGGGTCAGGCGGGCGCGCTGCACGCTCTGGCGTAGCCCGGCCTCGGCCCGGAGCGACAGATTGCGCAGCCGCTCGACCGCCTCCTGCTTCTGCCCCAGCATGAGCCGGGGGCTGAGCCGGCTTTCGTTGCGCGAAAAGGCCATGCGCCGCTCCTGCACCGAATGGCGCAGCCCCGCGAAAAGATTGCTGGCGGCATGGTCGAGGCGCTGGCGCTGCGTTGCCACCAGGTCGGCGGGGCGAGGCAGGCCGGCGCTGGCCGCCCGCAGCCGGTCGCGCGCACTGCCGGTCAGCCGCCGCGCCGCCTGGCGCTGGCGCGCGCCCAGGTCGTCGACATAGCCAACCAGCTCCGCCCGCACCGGGACGGCCGCCTCGGCGGCGGCGGTCGGCGTCGGGGCGCGCATGTCCGAAGCGTAGTCGATCAGCGTGGTGTCGGTCTCATGGCCCACCGCCGAGATGATCGGAATGGCGCTGGCGGCCACGGCCCGCACCACCGCTTCCTCGTTGAACCCCCAAAGGTCCTCTATGGAGCCGCCGCCACGCGCCACGATCAGCAGGTCGGGCCGGGGAATCGGCCCGTCGACCGGCATGGTGTTGAAGCCCTGGATGGCATTGACCACTTCGGGCGCGCAGGTCTCTCCCTGCACCCGCACCGGCCAGACCAGCACATGGCTGGGGAAACGGTCGGCCAGCCGATGCAGGATGTCGCGGATCACGGCGCCGGTGGGCGAGGTGACCACGCCGATGACGCGGGGCAGATAGGGCAGGGGCTTCTTGCGCTCCCGTGCGAAAAGCCCTTCGGCCAGCAGTTTCTTGCGCCGCTCTTCCAGGAGCGCCATCAGCGCCCCGGCGCCGGCCGGCTCGATATTGTCGATGACGATCTGATATTTGGACGAGCGCGGATAGGTGGTCAGGCGCCCGGTGGCGATCACCTCCAGCCCTTCCTCGGGCTTGAAGGTGAGCCGGGCGAAATTGCCTTTCCACACCACCGCGTCGATGGAAGCGTTCTCGTCCTTGAGGGTGAAATAGGCGTGGCCCGAGGAATGCTGGCCGCGATAGCCCGAGATTTCGCCGCGCACCCGCACATGGCCAAACTCGTCCTCTACCGTGCGCTTGACCGCCTGGGCGATCTCGCTGACGGTGAATTCGGCGGCGTTGGACAGGATATCGGACATGGCTTCTGGTGCGTCATCGCGCCGCCAAAATCAAGCCGGCTCTTACTCGGCCGCCTGCGGCTGGCGTGGCGTATCCAGATTGCCCATGGACTGCACGATGTGATTGGCCAACGCATCGTAGATGCCGCCATAGGCGTGGCTGGCACGCATCAGCGCGATCTGCGCATCGGCCAGCCTCGGCAGGCCGGCTTCCTCGCCGGCCACCCGCATGCCCGGCTGCATGGCGCTTTCGGGCAGGAAACCCACCGCCAGGTCGGACAGCACCGCGCTCGAGATCGCCGTGGCGTTCGACGAGGTATAGGCTATGCGATAATCGCGCCCCGCCCGGTCCAGCGCCTCCATGGCGCCCTTGCGCCAGATGCAATATTGCGGCCCGCAGGCGATGGCCAAGGGATCGCTGGCCAGCGCGCGCCCGCCATGGCTGGCCACCCAGAACATTTTTTCGGTGCGGAACAACTCGCCGTAATTCTGCTCGGTGCCCTGGGTGAAGACGATGAGATCGTACCGGCCCGAGCGCATGCCTTCGAGCAGATGCTCCGAGGCCATGCAGGACACATCGACCGCGATGCGCGGATGGGTGCGCTGGAAGCTGGAAAGAATGACCGGCAGCAGCCGCACCGCATAATCGTCGGGCACCCCGAAACGGATAGAGCCGGCCAGATCCCCCTCGGAGAAATGATCGAGAATTTCGGCATTGGTGCGCAGCATCTTGCGCGCCTGCCCATAAAGCGCCTCGCCATGACGCGTCAGTGCCACGCTGCGGCCGTCGCGGGTGAGCAGGGCGTGCCCCAGCCGCTCTTCCAGCCGCTTGATCTGCATGGAAACCGCAGACTGCGTCTTGTTCACCCGCCGCGCCGCCTCGGTGAAGCTGCCGCAATCGGCAATGGCGCAGAAGCTTTGCAACTGATCCAGATCGAGAGGTGTGGCCATGACCGATATTCATCACAAGGATTGATGTAAGAGATGAAATCTATTTGTTGGACGAATGGAAGTCCAGAGCGCTAGGGTCTTCAGCATTGGTGCAATTTCCATTGCATCGTCCCGCCGATCTCCCTTCGGCAAAATCACATCTGGAGACTGCCATGGCTCTCTCGCTGTCCGGCGAGCGACCGCTTGCCGCCGCCGCGCCCGCCAATCCTGTCCGTGCCCTGAGGCGCTGGCTGGCCGAGGCCCGCAAGGCCCGTCTCCGCCGCATGGCGCTCAAGGCATTGCTCGATCTCGACACTGTGCATTTGCGCGACATGGGCATCAGCCGCCGCGACATCCATGCTGCCTTGCAGGCGCCCGCGCATTCGGGGCGTTTGCTCCATGGCGCCCGGGCCCGCAGCGCCCGGCTCTGAGTTCGCGCCGGCCTTGCGCCGGCGCCCCGCGTTGGCACGGCGCCGAGAGGCTGCCCGTGTCATCTCCGGGTCGGTTTTGCCACCGTTCCCGTTTCCTGATGACTTGCCGGACCGGCGCTCTGCGCTTGTCCGGCTTTTTTATGCGGCAGGGGTAAAGGCGACGCCGATTTCCGTCGCATTGCGCCACACGGCGGTGCAGGCGAATTCGCGCCCGTCATCCATCACAAGATCGAAAGTGTCGGGTATGCCCACCACGTTGGCCACCCGCAACAGCGCGCCGCCCTCGGACAGGTTGCGCACCATGCATTGAAAGGTGGAGCGCCGGTCATTGATGGCGATGCGAGCCCCCTTGAGGGTGCGCAGGCGGATATGGGCGCGGCGTTCTTCCACCTGGAGCGGCCTCCTCAGGGGAGTTGGGCAAAACCATCCTTGAACCCGTTGAGCGACACCGGAATGCCGATGCCCTCCTCGGGGGTCTTGAAGACGACGAAAATGGCATTGCTGCCATTGGACAGCGTTTCGATGAGGCTGTCGTCGAGCACCACCTCCGCCACGCATCCATTGGGCAGGCAGCGCACGAAGGCGACGCGCCCCATGTCCTGCCCGTCCACATTGAGGCCCAGCCCATTGGGCAGCAGCACGCCCAGCGGGGCCAGCACGCGCAGCAGCCGCGCCTCGCGATCGGCGGTGCGCAGCACGATGACCGAAAGCCCGACATTGGGCTGGTCCTCGGCCATGACGTTCTGGATGATGGCGCATTGCTCGAAGCTGGCGCCGGGCGGAGTATCGCAACTCATCTGCCAGTCGCCATACTGGGCGCGCACGACGCCCTGCGCGAAACCGGGGGTCACCGCCAGGCTCATTGCCAGGGCAAGGCCCGCAAGGCCGTGTTTCAGAACTGCCTTCACTCTCTAGTCTCCCGCGAATCGCGCCGGGCGCAAGGGAAAATCTGTTTCCGACAGGCAGCCGTTCAAGTCAACCGAAGCCCTTCCAGTGCACGTTTATGCGGACCTGACTGCGGCGAGGGTGAGGCGGTTTCCCCAATTGTCGAGGCGCAATTTGACGCAGTTGGTTTCGTGCGGCGCCATGGACTTGATGATCTCAATGTGATTTAGCTCAAAGAAGAGTTTTGCGCTCCGAGGTTGAGTCGGGGTGGCGTTTGCTATGCCGCTATAAGTCCCCCTCAATCCCGGTGCGGATGCACCAATTGCAGTCGACAGGGGGTTTGAGTGACCGGGCAGTTCTTGAGAAAGATGGGGGCGCTATCTGCAGCCGCAGTGGCTCTGGCCCCGGCTCTGGCCTCGGCGCAGGATCAATTCGGTGGTGGGTCGGCAGGGCATCCCGTGCCCGGGCAGTATCATCTGCAGCCCTCCGTCACGCCTATCATGGATTCCATCATCGCCTTCCATGATGGGCCGTTGATGTGGTCCATCACCTTTATCGTGGTGCTGGTGCTGGTTCTGCTGCTTTTCGTGGCGGTGCGCTTCAATGCCAAGGCCAATCCCAAGCCGGCCGGCTTCACGCACAACACCATGGTCGAGATCATCTGGACCGTTGCGCCGATCCTGTTGCTGATCCTGATTGCCATTCCCTCCTTCGGCGTGCTGACCGACCAGCTCGTGGTGCCCGATGGGCAGCGCAAGTACCTTGGTTCCAATATCTTCTCCTTCGGTGAAGTCGAGGTTCCGGCGCCCGAATTGACCATCAAGGCCACCGGCCAGCAGTGGTATTGGGATTACGAGTATGTCGAGGATGAGGTTGGCTTCACCCAGCTGATCCTGCAGGAAGAGGATCGTCTGGCGACCAAGCCCGGCCAGCCGCGTCTCCTTGCCGTCGATAACGAGCTGATCGTTCCGGTGGATACCACGGTGCGCCTGCTGGTGACCGCCGATCCCATCGGCGTAATCCATGCTTTCGCCGTGCCGTCCTTCGGCATCAAGATCGACGCCGTGCCCGGCCGTCTCAACGAAACCTGGTTCAACGCGCGCGAGACCGGCATCTATTATGGTCAGTGCTCCGAGCTTTGCGGCAAGGACCATGCCTTCATGCCCATCGCGGTCCGCGTCGTGACCAAGGACGAATTCGCCACCTACATGGCGGCCTACAAGGCCGGCGACTATTCCGCCGCCAACGCCACGCTCGCGGCAGTGCAGTAAGAACTAGGCTCAGAGGAAACAAAAAATGGCTGACATCGCTCACCTCGAAGCCCAGGCGACTGGTCATGACCACCATGCCGACGCTCATACGCCGACAGGCTGGCGTCGCTGGGTCTTTTCCACCAATCACAAAGACATCGGTATAATGTACCTTGTCTTTTCGATTTTCGCCGGCGTGATCGGCGGCCTTCTGTCCGGCCTGATGCGCATGGAGCTGCAGGAGCCGGGCATCCAGATTTTCCACGGTCTCGCGGCCATGGTTTATGGCGTGGAAGGCGGCGAGGCGCTCGACGCCGGTAAGCACATGTATAATGTGTTCACCAGCGCCCATGCCCTCATCATGATCTTCTTCGCGGTGATGCCCGCGACCATGGGCGGCTTTGCCAACTATTTCGCCCCGCTGATGATCGGTGCGCCCGATACGGCCTTCCCGCGCATCAACAATATCGCCTTCTGGCTGCTGCCGCCGGCGTTCATTCTGTTGATCCTGTCGCTGTTCTTCGAAGGCACCGGCCCGCAGGCGCTCGGCTTCGGCGGCGGCTGGACGGTCTATCCGCCCCTGTCCACCACCGGCCATCCTGGTCCCGCCATGGATTTCGTGATCCTGTCCCTGCACGTGGCGGGCATCAGTTCGATCCTGGGCTCGATCAACCTCATCACCACCATATTCAACATGCGTGCGCCGGGCATGACGCTGCACAAGATGCCGCTTTTCGCCTGGTCCGTGCTGGTCACTGCCTTCCTGCTGCTGGTGGCGCTCCCGGTTCTGGCCGGCGGTATCACCATGCTGCTGACCGACCGCAATTTCGGCACGGCCTTCTTCCGTCCGGCCGAAGGGGGCGACCCGGTCCTGTTCCAGCATCTGTTCTGGTTCTTCGGGCACCCTGAAGTGTACATCATGATCCTGCCCGGCTTCGGCATGATCAGCCACATCGTCTCCACCTTCAGCCGCAAGCCCATTTTCGGCTACATGGCCATGGCCTATGCCATGGTGGCGATCGGCTTCGTCGGCTTCGTCGTGTGGGCGCACCATATGTTCACGACCGGCCTGAGCCTGGATGTGCAGCGCTATTTCGCCGTTGCCACCATGGTCATCGCGGTGCCCACCGGCATCAAGATCTTCAGCTGGATCGCCACCATGTGGGGCGGCTCCATCACCTTCAAATCGCCCATGCTCTGGGCCGTGGGCTTCATCTTCCTGTTCACCGTGGGTGGTGTAACCGGCGTGGTGCTGGCCAATGCCGGCGCCGACCGCATGCTGCACGACACCT
>NZ_JAUCDN010000083.1:0-11463 GCF_034675085.1 Devosia sp. | reverse complement strand
TCGACTGGGAAGCGGTCGACGACGTGATCTTCGGCAACGCCAACCAGGCGGGCGAGGACAATCGCAACGTGGCGCGGATGAGCCTGCTGCTGGCCGGACTGCCGCTGGGCGTCACCGGCACCACCATCAACCGGCTTTGCGGCTCGGGCATGGATGCGGTGCTGGTTGCGGCGCGGGCCATCAAGGCCGGGGAAGCCGATCTCATCATCGCCGGGGGCACGGAATCGATGAGCCGCGCGCCCTTCGTCATGCCCAAGGCGGACAGCGCCTTTTCGCGCAAGGCCGAGATCCATGACACCACCATTGGCTGGCGCTTCATCAATCCGCGCATGAAGGCACTGCATGGCGTCGATTCCATGCCCGAGACCGGCGAGAACGTGGCCAAGGATTTCGGCGTTTCGCGCGAGGCGCAGGACGCCTTCGCCGTGCGCAGCCAGGAAAAGGCCGTGGCGGCGCAGCAGAATGGACGGCTGGCCAAGGAAATCACCCAAGTCGCCATTGAGCAGAAAAAGGGCGACCCGGTGGTGGTGAGCGTGGACGAGCATCCACGCGCCGGCACCACTCTGGAGACGCTGGGCCGGCTGAGGCCGCTCTTCCCCGAAGGCAGCGTGACGGCAGGGAATGCCTCGGGCGTCAATGACGGGGCGGCGGCGCTGATCATCGCCTCGGAAGCGGCGGTCAAGCGCCATGGGCTCACCCCGATCGCCCGGATTTCGGGCGGAGCGGTGGCGGGGGTTGCCCCGCGCATCATGGGCATGGGCCCTGCCCCGGCGACCCAGAAGCTGTGCGCCAGGCTCGGCCTGACGCCGAATGATTTCGACGTGATCGAGCTCAACGAGGCCTTTGCCAGCCAGGGAATCGCGGTGTTGCGCGAACTGGGGCTGGCCGAGGACGACGCGCGGGTGAACCCCAATGGGGGGGCCATTGCGCTGGGGCATCCCCTGGGCATGAGCGGGGCGCGCATCACCGGCACGGCGGCGCTGGAGCTGAGCCTCACCGGCAAGAAGCGGGCGCTGGCGACGATGTGCATCGGCGTGGGCCAGGGCATTGCGGTGGCGCTGGAGCGGGTTTAGCTCCGACATTGGGGCTCTCCACAGCCCTCTTAACTTCCTCATCACCCCCTCCCAGCCTCCCCCATCAAGGGGGAGGTCCCGCGCGGCGGATGCGTCGTCCTTGTGGCACAAAGAGGGTTTTGTGGACGGCCGAGACCGCTACTGCCCGGCCAGTTCCGCGAGGCGCTTTGAAGCGGCGGTGAGGCCGGTGAGCGAGAGGGTCAGCGGCACGGGGTCGTTTTCGGCGGCGCCGGTACCGGTGACCACGAGGCGGGTGCCGGCGCGCAGACGATCGGCGTCGGGGCCGGTGAAGGTGACGGGCACCAGGCATCCCGCCGGCAGGCAGGTGAGGAAGGGCAGCGGCACGCCCAGCGCCGCATCGTCGACGGCAAGAGCGGCGCCACGCGCGAAATTAAGCCCGAAGGGCAGCACCATCATGCCATCGAGCCCGCCGGCCTCGCCGGCGTAAAGCTCGATGGACAGCACGTGCTGGCGCGTTTCGGTATCGACCAGCGCCTGGGTGATGGCGCAATCGCGCACGCCCTCGGCGGTGGCGCAATTGAGGGTCCAGTCGCCATAGACTTCGCTGAGCTGGCTGGGGCCGGCGGCCGGCGCCTCTTGGGCAAAAGCCGGCAGGGCGGCGAGGGCGAAAAGGGCGGGCAGGAAACGCAGGATCATTTGAAACTCACGGGGTAGCGCGGACGGGCTCGCGCCGGGGGCGCGAGGCGATCTGCCTGGTGTCGAGGCGGAAAACGGCATCGGCGATGGGGCCATTGGCCGAAGGGGTGAAATCGGCATCGCCGGGCAGCAGCACGCCGACGCGCTCCACGCCCAGATCGGCCAGCTGGAACGGGGTGCCATGGCCATATTTCATATGGCCCCGCCCGATAATGCCGAGGACCAGGGCATCGGGCCGGCGGTCGAGCGCCTTGGCGATGTTGACGGCGAAGGCCCGGTCCCAGACGCCTTGGGCGCGCACGAAACGGTCGAAACCGGGATCGTCGGGGGCGCTGGCGGCCACCGAAAAACGCCCGCCGCCGGTGATGTCGAAGAGGAATTGCCGCGCCGCCGGGGTGGCGGGGCGGGCCGGGGTGAGCCCGTCGCGCTCGGCCTCGGGCACGGCGTCCCAACCCTGCTTGCCGATGCGCGTCACCAGCGGCCGGTGGCAGTTGAGCGCCAGCATGGGCAGCTTGAACTGGCGGCAGAAGTGAAAGAGCGGCAGGTAAAGCTCGGGATCGAACCCCCAGACATTTTCCCACTCGCTTTGTTCGATGAAGGCGTCGGCCTCGATGTCGCCGGCGACGAAAGCATCGAGCGCCGGCTGCACACGGCGCGGGAACATTTCGAACCCGACCATCAGCGGCCGGCCGCTGGCCAGCAGGCCGGCGGCGACATGCAATTGCCAGCGGTGGATGTCGAAGCGGTCATGCGTCTCGCCCAGCAGCACCACCTGCCTGGCGGCCATATCGGCGATGATTTCGGCATGGCTGGCCAAGGCGCCGGTGGCAGGGACGAGCCACTCGCCCGGGGGGTGGGGGATCGTGCTCATGCGATTTCCAGACCGGCCGCGGCGGCCAGTGCGGCCGCCTTGCCGCGCAGGGTGAGCCCGGTGGGGGCGCCATCGGCGCCGAACGCGAAGAGCACCAGATCGTCGCCCTGCGTCTCCTGCCGCCAGCCGGAAACGGCGCCGGCGCGCAAATGCAGGTGGAAATCGGGGCGCATGACATTGATGAAGCCGCGCGAGGGGCTGACCTTTTCGACCACACCCTGCCAATGCTGGACAAAGCCGGGGCGCTCGACGCGAATGATGACCTCTGCCCCGGCGGCCAGCGCCCGCTCGAAGGCCTCGGCGCCGGGATCGGCCTCATCGGACGCGGGGGCAGCGGCGGGCGGGGTGCGTTCCTCGACCGGCAGGGCTTCGCCGGGGCCGAAGGGGGCCAGCGCCGCATCGAAGGGCGCGAGGCCGGAAAAGCTGATGGCGCTGCACAACACGCTGCCGTCTTCGAGCAGGAAATCGGCGCGCGGATAGGCCTCGCCGCCCATGATGCTGGTGCGATCGACCACCACTGAGGCAATGCGGGACAATTCGATGCGGGCGGTATGCTCGGGACCGGAGCAGACCAGCCAGCCCCCGTCCTCGCCGACGGTTTCGACCGCGCCCATGCGCTCATGGGTGGCGCCATTCCAGCGGGTATTGATCATGATGCGGCCCATGGCCGGCAGCGCGCGCACGATATCGGCGGGGCTGGCGGAAAGGCGGGCGCGGGGATGGGTGGTCTGGGTCATGAACAGGCTCTTGAGGGTTCAGGCGGGGATCAGGGCCGGCGCCGGATCGGGCGACGGATCGTGGGGATGCTCGGACAGATCGAGAATGCGCAGCTCATCGAGCCCATGAGGGCGGTGATGGGACACCAGGATCAGCATGGAGTCGGGTAACTCGGCCCGCAGCAGGGCAAAAAGATCGGCTTCGGCGGCGGCATCGAGCGCCGAGGTCGGCTCGTCCAGCCAGATGCATTGGGGGCGCAGCACCAATAGCCGGGCCAGGGCGAGGCGCTGTTCCTCGCCGCCGGACAGCCCCTTGGTGCCGATGCCCCGGTCGTCCGGGTCGGTGCGATGGCCGAGGCCGACGCGGTGCAGGATATCGTCGAGATCGGCGCGGGAATAATTGCGCGGGTCCTCGGGATAGGTCAGCGCCGAATAAATGCTGGCATCGGGGAAATAGGGGCGCTGGGGCATGAACACCTGCGTGCCGGCGCAGCGCAGGCACCCCGAGGCGAAAGGCCAGAGCCCGGCCAGGGCCTTGAGCAGCGTGGTCTTGCCCAGGCCGGAAGCGCCGCGCACCCAGATGGTTTCGCCGGGTGCAATATCCATGCGCGAGACGCAGAGCAGGCCGCGGCCATCGGGCGTGGCGACGGCGACATTGTCGATGCCGATTTCGGCGCGGGGCGCGATTTGGCGGACGACCCCGCCGCGCTGGCGGCCGGCTTCGCGGGCCGCTTGCAAGAAGCCATCCAGACGGCTGGAGGCGGCCACCAGATCGGCCAGGTCACGATAGGAAAAGATGAACCAGGAAAGCGTGGTCACCACATTGGAAAAGGCGCTGGCCAGCTGCATGAGCCCGCCAAAGGCGACATGACCGGCCAGATAGCCGGGCAGCGCCACGAACAGCGGAATGCGCAGCACCGAATGATTGAAGGGAAAGGTGAAGCCGGCCAGGATGATCTCGCGCCGCACCAGCCGGTTCCAGTTGGCCACCACATCCTCAAAGCGGGTGTCGAGCAGGCGCCTTTCAGCCGCCTCGCCCCCGCCCAGGGCCACCGCGTCGGTATTGGAGCGCAGGCGGGCCAGGGCGAAGCGGAAATCGGCCTCGCGCTGCTGCTGCTGGATGAGCAGGGGCTTGAGCGGCTTGCCCAGCAGATGGGTGAGCCCGCTGCTGAGCGCCACATAGATGAAGGCGGCCCAGATCATGTAATGGGGGATTTCCACGGGCAGACCGATAAAGGCCAGCGAGAGCGGGAACTGGGCCAGGCTCCAGAGCACGACGAGATAGGAGAACAGCCCGACGACGCGCGAAATCAGGTCGAGCGCCTCGCTGAGCAGCTTTTGCAGGAAAATGGTGCAATCCTCGGCGATGCGCTGGTCGGGATTGTCGATGGCGTCGCGCCCGGACACGCTCAGATGCCAATAGGCCTTGTTGGCCAGCCAGATATCGAGGGCGTTGGCGGTGAGATTGCGACGCCAGCGCATTTCCAGATGCTTGCGCGTATAGAGCGCGGTCAGATGCCGGGTGGAATTGAGCGCGACGATGAGCGCGAAAATGCCGACCTGGGTAATGGCCTCGGCGGCTTCGAGCCGTTCGAGCGCGCCATAGAAATCGCCGGTCCACTGGATGAGGCGGAGGCTGGCGACGACGCTGAGCAATTCCAGCCCCACCACCAGGGCAAAGAGCAGGAGGCCAAGCTTGCCCCGGTCGCCCTTGAGGCAGAGCGCCATGAGGCGCGAGAACTGGGCCAGGACTTTGAACATCGGGGGGCCTCGGAAAACGGGAAACGGCCGGGGGAACGGATGCCCCCCGGCCGGATGGGCGGGATCAGAACTTGACGGTGGTGCCGAGCTTGAAGGTGCGGCCCGGGCCGCGCTGAAGCTCCAGGACGCTTTGCGCCGCCACGGCCGCCGAGGCGGGAACCGTGGTGTAGCCGGTGAGCGTATTGGGGAAGTAGGCGGTGTCGAAGATGTTCTGGACACCGAAGCTGACTTCCACGTTCTCGGTGGGCTTCCAGCGGGCATAGGCATCGAAGACCGCATAGCCTTCGGTGCGGAAGGTGGTGGGCAGCGCCCGCTCGCCCTGACCGGCGGCGAAGGTGCCCTGCACTTCGAATTCGAGACCATGCTCGGGGATTTCGTAGCGCACGCCCAGAACCGCGGTCAGCGGGACAGCACTGTCGAATGCGGTTTCGACGGCACCGGCCGAAAGGCGCTGACGCCCGGTCTGCCAGCTCACATTGGCGGTGGCGAAGATGTTCTCATAGAACTCATATTCGCCGCCCAGCTCGATGCCCCACAGGTTCACCGACGAGACATTGTCGGACCAGTAATGGGTGGGGGTGACGCCATCGGCCGCGACCATGCCCGGAACGGCCTGAAGGCTGCGGATGAAGTTGTCATAATTGGCATAGAAGCCGCCGACGCTGAACCAGCCCCGATCGAATTCACCGCGCAGGCCGATCTCGTAGTTCCGCACCGACTCGGGCTGAAGATCGGGATTGGGGATGATGTAGGTGACGGGGAAGGAGAAGATATTGGCGCTGGACTGGAAGAGCTGCTGCGCCGTCGGCATCTTGAAGCCTTCGCCATAGGCGGCGAAAACGGACAGGTTCTCATCGAGCTCGTAGCTGATGGCGAACTTCTTGAGCAGGGTGACGCTGCTGACCGCCGAAGGCGCATAGCCGGGCAGCGAAGCGTAATCGGCGTCGGGCGTCAGGCTGTAGGTGGCCAGACGCGCGCCGGGGGTGATGGTCAGGCGATCGTCGAGCAGCTTGATCTCGTCCTGAACATAGAAGTCGGCGCGCACCGTGCGCGAATTGGGGAAGCTGAAGCCGTTATTATAGGCGTAGGTGGTCGCGTTGGTGTCGGAGCGCCAGGTCTTGTTGACGTCGAAATACTCGCCCCGGGTGATGTCGCCATCAAAGCCATAGGTCAGCGTATGCGCGGTCGGCCCCAGATCGAAGGAGGACTGGAGCTGGAGGTCGGCTTCCCAGAAGTTTTCCGAGTAGTTGCGGATCGATTCGATGATCCGGTTATGCGCGGGGGTGGTGTAGGTGCGGTTGGAGGTGCTGTCCATGTCGCGGGCCTGCGGCGAATAGGAGACGTTCCACTTCACCGAATCCAGCCAGCTCGCCCCCACATGCCAGTCGTGGGAAAGCGCCAGGCGGTACCGCCGCATGTCGACATTGCGCAGATAGGAATCAGAAATGTAGTAGAGCGAGGTGCCGGGATTAGAGCCGGCGCCGCTGTCCCAGATCTGATCGACCGTGGTCTTGCGGGAGAAGAACTCGCCCGTAAGCTTGATCTCGTGGTCGGCATTGGGCGTCCACACGATCTTGGCGAGCCCGTTATAGGCGCTGGTCTCGGCGGGGAAGAGCCGGTCGCAGCGGAAATAGGCGGGACGCTGCGGACAGCCCCAGCTTCCCCCTTCGGGATCGGCCTTGATGGCCCTGGGCTCGGTGCTGGACAGGTGGCCGAAGCTGGCCAGAACCTCGACATCGCCGAAATCATAGGCGGCGGTGACCTGCTGGCGCCAGCTGTTGTCGAAGCTGTCGAAGGTGGATTTGAGCTCGACCGCCCAGGGCTTGTCCTGGCCTTCGAGCAGGTCGGAGGGATCGCGGGTGCGGAAGGCGACGCTGCCGCCCAGCGCATCCGAACCCCAAAGCACCGAATTGGGACCGCGCACGATCTCGACCGCCTTCATGTTGAAAGGATCGACCAGGTCGCGGGAGCCATCGGTGAGGATTTCCTGCACGCGGGAGCCATCGACGGTCATCTGCACGCGATTGCCGCTCATGCCGCGCACGGTAAAGCTGGACAATTGACCGAAGGGATTGGTGGTGTTGGTCGAACGGGTCACCGATACGCCGGGCTGGTAGCGCACCAGATCCTGAATATCGCGCACGACGCGCTTGTCGAGCTCGTCAGCGGTGACCACGGTGACCGAGGCCGGCACGTCGAGCACCTGCGCGCTGGTGCGCGTGGCGGTGACCGTCAGGCGCTTGAGCTGGGTGACCTGATTGGCGGTCAGCCCCGACTGCGACTGCGCCGCGGCCGGGCCGGCGGCCAATACGGCGATAACGGCACAACCGGCCAGCCAGCCCAGCCTTCGCGTCGATAAAGCAGGCGCAGCCAACGGCGCGCCCGGAACATGATTATTCATGCGAGCCCCACTTATATTTGACTTTTGTTTTGTCGTGGCTGGCTGGCTTGGCCGATAGGCGGCAGGCTCGCTGGCGTCTGCACCCGAAAGCAGGCTTCCGGGGCACCCGGTCTTTTAATATGATCGGATTAGTCAGCTATTATCGGGGACAGGTGAGCCCTGTCAAGTGCGGAGCCGAACAGGGTAAATCCGGCTTATCCCTATGATTTTGCATGCCTATTCGATAAAAACCGGTGCGCTTCCCAGAGTCACGTAAACATGATTTTTTAACTCACCTATTGATGCGCGATGAAAGTGCCGCTAGGTGTGGCCGCAGAACGATCCGGGGCTCAGATGTCGGAGCTCCAAGGCAAGCCATTGATATGAAAAAAGAAAACCCACCCTTGACGGGCCAGGGCAGCAATTCTGGAAGTGACGGGGCCGCGGCGCAAGAAAAGCGCGAATTCCGCAGCCAGGACATCTTCGGCGACGCCAATGCGGTGACGATCACCCATGACGGCGCCACGTATATATTGCGCATCACAAAACAAAATAAACTCATTCTGACAAAATAGGCGAGGCAAAATGAGCGAACGCAAATCGGCGGACACTATCCGCGCGCTCCGGGGCAAGCATCCCGAAATGCGGGCGCGGGACTTTGCCCGAATCCACGGCATTGCCGAGGCGGAACTGGTGGCCGCGCAGATCGGGCATGACGACACGCGGGCGCTGCGGCCCGATCTCGGGCTGCTGCTCAACGGGCTGACGGAGGTGGGCGAAATCATGGCGCTGACGCGCAATGAAAGCTGCGTCAGCGAGAAGATCGGCCAGGTGGAGCGGGTGGAGATCACCCCCCATGCCGCCATGACGCTGGGCGCCGATATCGACCTGCGCATTTTCCCACGGCACTGGCGCTTCGGCTTTTCCACCACGCGCCAGGACAAGGAGGGGCGCACGCATCGCGCGCTGCAATTCTTCGACGCCCAGGGGCAGGCCGTGCACAAGGTGCATGCGCGGCCCGGCACCGACATCGCCGCCTGGAACAGGCTGGTGGAGACGCTGGCCCTGCCCGACCAGAGCGACACCATCGCGGTGGAGCCCGAAATTCCCCCCGCCCCCGCGCCGGAAAGCCTGGTGGACGCGGCAGAGCTGCGCCGGCGCTGGCGCGCGATGACCGACACGCATCAGCTGTTCGGGCTTTTGCGCGAGCTCAAGCTGACCCGGCTGGCGGCGCTGGACGCGCTGGGGCCGGACATCGCCTGGGAGCTCGACCACGCGGCGGTCGCGAGGCTGTTCGAGGCGGCGGCGGAGCAGCAGGTGAAGCTGATGGCCTTTGTCAGCAACAGGGGCTGCACGCAGATCCATGGCGGCACGGTCCACAAGATCCAGATGATGGGGCCCTGGCTCAACGTTCTCGACCCCGGCTTCCACATGCATTTGCGGCTCGACCAGGTGGCGCGGGTGTGGGCAGTGCGCAAGCCGACACGCGATGGCGAATTGACCTCGGTGGAGGTGTTCGACGCCCAGGGCGAGGCCATCATCCAGCTTTTCGGGCAACGCGGCAGCGGCCAGCCCGAGCCGGCCGATTGGCGGGCGCTGGCCGAGAGCCTGCCGGCGCAGACCCTGACGCGGAGCGCATGAAAATGAAAAAATTCAAGCAGGGCCTCGCCCTCATCGCGCTGGCGCTGCTGCCCTTGCAGGTGGCGGCGCAGCAGGCCGAGCCGCGCCTGGCGGTGGAGCTGAACGCCGCCGAAGCCACCGAAACCGGCTGCAAGGTGACGTTTCTGGCCACCAACGGGCTGGGCGGCACATTGGACCGGGCGGCGCTGGAAATGGCGCTGTTCGACCGCGATGGCGGCATCAGGCGCATCGTGACGCTGGAATTCAAGGCGCTGCCGGAAAACAAGACCAAGGTGCTGCAATTCCAGCTCGCCGGGCTCGACTGCGCCGAGCTGGGGCGGGTTCTGGTCAATGACGTGACCGCCTGCGAGGGGCCGGAGCTGGCGGCCAATCTGTGTCTGGACCGGCTGGCGACCAGCGCCCGGCCCGATATCGGCTTCGGAGTTTAGCAATGAGCGGCGACGTCGCGCATGATTTTTCGTTCATCGCCCTGTTCCTGCAGGCCGACTGGGTGGTGAAGACGGTGATGGTGGGGCTGTTCGTCGCCTCCATCTGGTGCTGGGCCATCATCGCCAACCGCGCGCTGGCCTATGGCCGCAGCCACCGGCAGATGCGCGCCTTCGAAAAGGCCTTCGCCAGCGGCATGAGCTTCGAGCAGCTTCTGGACCTGGCCGGCACGCAGGACGGCGGCATGGCCAGCCTGTTCCGCGCCGCCATGGAAGAGTGGGACAAGAGCCACGCCCAGCAGGCGGCCAATGCGCCGGGGCTGCAAAGCCGGCTGGAGCTGGCGCTGGACCTGGCGGTGAGCGAGGAAAGCCGCGCGCTGGAAAAGCAATTGGGGTTCCTGGCCACCATCGGCAGCGCCGGGCCGTTCGTGGGGCTGTTCGGCACGGTCTGGGGCATCATGAACGCCTTCACCGCCATCGCGGCGGCGGAGAACACCAGCCTGGCCGTGGTGGCGCCGGGCATCGCCGAGGCCCTGCTGGCCACGGCGCTGGGGCTGCTGGCGGCCATTCCCGCCGTCATCGCCTATAACAAGCTCAGCGCCGATGCCGGGCTGCTGATCGCGCGGCTGGAGGGCTTTGCCGACCGGCTGGCCGCCATGCTGTCGCGCCAGCTCGACGCCGGGAGGGCCGCCTGATGGGCATGGCGCTGGGCAATGCCCGCCGCAAGGGACGCGGGCGGGGCCGGCACGCCCCTATGGGCGACATCAACGTGACGCCGCTGGTGGACGTGATGCTGGTGCTGCTGATCGTGTTCATGGTGGCGGCGCCGCTGATGACCATGGGGGTTCCGCTCGACTTGCCCAAGTCGGCGGCCAATCCCATGCCGCTGGACAAGCAGCCCCTCTCCATCAGCGTCACCAGCGACGGCGTTATCGCGGTGGACAAGCAGATCGTGGCTTATGAGGCGCTGCTGGACACCATCGCCGCCAAGGCCGGCGAGGGCACCGACGAACGGCTCTATATCCGGGGAGATTCGGCCACCGCCTATGGGCAGGTGATGAAGGTGATGGGGGCGCTGTCGGCGGCCGGCTATGCGCGGATCGGGCTCATCACCGAGGCGGAGGCGCAGCCCTGAGATGCGCGCGGAATTCGCCGGCTCGGCGCTGGTCCATACCGGGCTGATCGGGGTCGCCCTTTTGTGGCTGGGCCTGCCCGCGCCCGAGGACGCGCCGGCCATGGGCAGCGTGACGGTGGAGCTGATCGGCACCAGCCTGGTGACCAGCAACCAGAGCCAGAGCGTGGAAAGCGACGCGGCGGTGGACGAGGTGTCGAGCGGCGCGGCGGCCAGCATCGCCCCGCTCGAGGCCAGCGAGACGCTGGAAGAGGTTCCGGCCGAAACGCTGGAGGCGCTTTCGGAAGCCATCGAACCGCTGCCGGTAGCGGCGGTGAGCGAGATGGTGGCCGAAGCGGCGGAACCGATGCCGGCCGAAACGCTGGAGCAGATCTCTCCCGCCGTCGAAGCGGAGGCGATGGAAATAGCCGAGAGCGTCACGCCCGAGCCGCAGACGATGGCCGAGCCGCTTCTGGCGGCGGCGCTGCCGCTGGAGGCTGAAGACCTGGTGGCGGCGCTGGACAGCCCGGCGCTGGAGCCGGAGGCGATCAGCCAGGCCAGGATCGCGCCGGTTCCGCATGTGCTCTCCTTCACCCGGCCGGAGGCGCCAACGCAAAGGCAGGCCAGCGCGCCGCCTCCGACGCGGCGGCAGGCCCCTGCGCCGCAGCAGGCAGGCAATGGCGGAGCCAGCGCCCAGGATACGGTGGCGGCGCTGTCGGCATCGGGCCAGAACGGGGCCGGCGGCGGGGGCAATGCCGATGTGGCGCGCTATCCCGGCCAGGTGGAGCGCAAGCTGGGCCGCGCCCTGCGCTATCCGCGCGATGCCGG
>NZ_JAUCDN010000082.1:0-11498 GCF_034675085.1 Devosia sp. | reverse complement strand
CCCGCAAGGCGGCCGGGGCCAATATCGGAATCGGGGTGCCGGACGACTAGGTGCTGGTGCTGACCCGCGCCATGCTCATTCCGCGCGATGCCGGCCAGCCGGAACTGGCGCGCAGCTTCATCGATTTCGCGCTGTCGCCCGCCGGGCAATCGATCGCCGCCGGCGGCACGGCGCTGGGCTCGGTGATCCCCGGGGCGCAGGGGGAATGGACCAGCGAGGCGATCGCGGCGCGCGGGCGCGGCGTCATCCAGCCCATTCCGCTGGGCCCGGCGCTGCTGGTGTCGCTGGACCAGCAGAAGCGCAAGCGGTTCCTGGACAGCTGGAGCGAAATCGTGGCGCCGAAGCGGTGAGGGCGCTGGATCGGCAAGAGGACTCGTGCCCCTGGCGCATGGCTGGCTTGACCGAATTGGGTCTTCAAGACTGCCGGAGGGAGGCCCATCTTCATGGTCATGAAGGCGCCCGGCAATCCGGCCGGGTCAAAGAGAGGAAAAAGCCATGAGCACCGCCCGCAAATCTCTGTTTGCGACCCTTGGTAACGCCATCGATGTTTTCGGCAGCGCCGCTGCCGTCGCGTCCGCGATCGAAGGGGGCCGCGCGCCCAAGGCCAAGCACCTCAAGACCCTCGGCATCGACGCCGACGCCTTCCGGTCCATCGGCCGGTCGTAAGTCTCCCGACTGACCCGGTGCGGGGCGCTGCCCCCTCCCTGTGACCCGCATCGGCCAACCCCGATGGATCGAGAAAAAGCCCGGACGCTCCTGCACGGAGCCTCCGGGCTTTGTTCGTTCAAGGCTCGGTCAATCCTCGTCGCTGGCCAGTTGTCCCAGCACCTCGCCGCGCCCGCGCAGGCGCATCCAGAGCGGAAACAGCACGGCAGCGGCGGCCAGCACGTAAAGCGTGATGGCGATGGGCGACTGGAACAGGATGAGCGCATCGCCCTGGCTGATGGCCAGCGCCCGGCGCAATTGCTGCTCGGCCATGGGACCCAGAATGAGCCCCACCACCACCGGCGCGATGGGATAGCCGAACCGGCGCAGCAGATAACCCAGAATGCCGAAGCCGAGCAGCAGCAGCAATTCGAAGGAGAAGCGGATCGGCCCCAACTGCCCCGACATGGCGCCATTGGCCCCCAGCGTACCGAGCGTGGCGAACACCAGAATGCCGCCGTAAAGCCACGGACGCGGGATGGTGAGCAACCGCACCCACAGCCCGATCAGGGGCAGGTTGAGCACGATGAGCATGAAATTGGCCACCAGCAGGCTGGCGATCAGCGCCCAGACCAAAGCGGCATTGTTGGTGAACAGCAAGGGGCCGGGCTGGAGGCCGAATTGCTGGAAACCCGCCAGCATGATGGCGGCGGTGGCGGTGGTGGGCAGGCCCAGCGTCAGGAGCGGCACCAGCGTGCCAGCAGCAGAGGCATTGTTGGCCGCCTCGGGACCGGCCACGCCCTCGATGGCGCCGGTGCCGAATTCCTCGGGCTTTTTGGCGAAGGTCTTTTCCGCCGAATAGGATAGGAAACTGGCCACATCGGCCCCGCCCGCCGGCATGGCGCCGATGGGAAAGCCGATGGCGGTGCCGCGCAGCCAGGGAATCCAGCTTCGCTTCCAGTCCTCGCGCGTCATCCACACCGAGCCCTTGACCGCCAGCACCTCCTCATTGACCGCCGCCTTGTCGGAGGCAATCTTGAGGGTTTCCCCGATAGCGAAGAGCGCCACGGCGAGCGTCGTCACCTCGATGCCGTCGAGCAGGTCGGGAATGCCGAAGGAAAGGCGCGCCTGGCCGGTTTGCAGGTCGATGCCGATCAGGCCCAGCCCCAGCCCGATAAAGAGCGCGGTGAGCCCACGCAGGGCGGAATCCCCGAAGGCCGCCGAGACGGTGATGAAGGCCAGCACCATGAGGGCGAAATATTCGGCCGGGCCGAAGGCCAGCGCGAACTTGACCACCCAGGGGGCAACGAAGGCCAGGGCCAAAGTGGCGATGAGGCCGGCGATGAAGGAGCCGATGGCGGCGGTGGCCAGCGCCGGTCCGCCCCTGCCCTGCCGGGCCATCTTGTTGCCTTCGAGCGCAGTGACGATGGAGGCGCTTTCACCGGGCGTATTGAGCAGGATGGAGGTGGTGGAGCCACCATACATGCCGCCGTAATAAATGCCGGCGAACATGATGAGCGAGCCGGCCGGATCGAGCTTGTAGGTGACGGGCAGAAGCAGCGCCACGGTAAGCGCCGGGCCGATGCCGGGCAGGACGCCCACTGCCGTGCCCAGGGTGACCCCGATCAGCGCGTAGATCAGGTTCTGCCATTGCAGAGCGGCGATAAGGCCCTGGCCGAGAAGCGAGAATGTGTCCATTGCTGCGCCCTCTCCTTAATAAAACAGGCGCTCGAAGGGACCGGCGGGCAACGAGAGTTGCAGGCCCCTGGCGAAAATGAACCAGACGATGAAGGCAAAGACCGCCCCGACGGGAATGGTCTTCCACAACGGACCGCGCCCGAACCCCATGGCGGTGCAGCCGAACAGCACTCCCGTGGCGATGGAAAAGCCGGCCCAGGACAAAAGGAAGATCTGGGCGAGCAGGCCACCGACGATCCACAATATGGGCGCGATGGCGTCGTCAGAGCGCTCGGGAAAGCCCCGGCGCAGCGCCGAAACCACGGTGCCGACCGAAAGCGCCAGCAGGCCCACGGCGATGACATAGGGGAAAACCGTTGGCCCGACCCGCGCCTGCACCGGGGAGACGCGCATCTGGCTGGTCTGCCAGATGATGACGAGAGCGATGACGGCCAGGATCGCCGCGATGACAAGCGCCGCCCCATCGGGGCGGCGCGAGAGGTTGGATTGACCCGAACTCATTGCACCAGGCCAATATCTTTCAGGATGGCCTCGGTGGCGGCGATATCGGCGGCAAGCTGCGCGTCGAAAGCGTCACCGGCCAGGTAGGTATCGACCCAGCCCTTGCTGGCCAGGATCGACTGCCAGGTGGCCGACTTGGCCATCTTCTCGATATCGGAGGAGATCGCGGCCTTCTGCTCGTCGGTGATGCCCGGGGCAGCGGCGATCATGCGCCAGTTCTGCAGGGCGACATCGACGCCGGCTTCCATCAGGGTGGGGCCATCGACGCCCGGCACGCGCTCGTCGCTGGACACAGCGAGCAGGCGCAATTCGCCGGTCTCGATCTGGGAGGCGAATTCGCTGATCCCGGAAATGCCAACGGTCACCTGATTGCCCAGAAGCGCGGCCAGGGCCTCGCCGCCGCCCGCATAGGCGATATAGTTGACCTGGGTGGGATCGACACCCACGGCCTTGGCGATGAGGCCGGCCGTGATGTGGTCGGCGCCGCCAGCCGAACCGCCGGCCCAGGCGACGGCGCCCGGATTGGCCTTCAGCTTGGCCACCAGATCATCCATGGTCTGGATGTCGGACGCGGCGGGCACCACCACGGCAACGGCCTCGCCGGTGAGGCGGGCGATGGGGGTGACATTGGCCAGCGTCACCGGCGACTGGTTGGTGAGGATGGCGCCCACCATGACGTAGCCACCAACGATGAGGGCGCTGGGATTGCCCGTTTCCTGATTGACGAACTGGGCCAGGCCGATGGTGCCGCCGGCGCCGCCGACATTGGTGACCTGCACATTGCCCGAAATGCCCTCGGCCTGAAGCGCCTCCTGCATGGAGCGCGCGGTCTGATCCCAGCCGCCGCCGGGATTGGCCGGCGCCATGATGGTGTAATCAGCCGAAAAAGCGGGAACAGCCATAGCGCCCGAAATCAGCGCAGCCAGAAGCAGCTTGTTCACGAAGTCCTCCCTTGAAAAATCAGAACGTCTCATGTCGCGTTCGTGACAGGGAGAATAGAAGCCGTCCCTGTCACCGTCCTGTCAGCAGGGCCCCGGGGCCGTGCGACTTTGGTTTCGTGGGGGAAACGGCCAAAGACTGCACCCGCGAGGCGGCGAATGCAACAGGCGCCGGGGAAGCAGCGATGGGCCACGCGGGGCGCGGCCCATCGCTGGATCAGAACTTGATCGCCGGTGCGGAGGGCTTGGCTTCGGCCTCGGCGGCGGCGTTTGCGGCATGAACCTTTTGCAGTTCGAGAATCTGGGTGGTGTTGACGAGGAACAGCGCCATCTTTCCGTTCATGAACCAGACATTGAGCATCTCGCCGCAGGAAGCAGTGATATTGCCCGAATAGATGCGGCCGATATTCTCGTCGGTTCGGGAGAATATGCTGTCCACATCGCAACGCTCGTCGCCCGAGGCAATACGCACGCGCGTGGCTTCGTCCGCCGCCCAGACGGTGGCATCGTAATAGTCGTGGAACTCCTGGATGCGCGCGGGCGTATCGTATTTGCCGATTAAGCCGTCCATGATGGGTTGGCCGGCCACCTTCTCATCGGCATTGGAATATTGCCGCTCGCCGTAGCGCAGGATCCGGCCGATGGCGATCACGGGCTGATCGGGCTGGGTCGTGTCGTAGTAGAGCTTGATGGCCTCAGCCCCGATATCCTCGGGAATGCCCAGATCGTCGGGAACCGATTCAAACTCGTAGGGCGGGCTGAGAAACAGCACCGAATGCGCCAGGGTGGGATCGGCATCGCGCAGATTGTTTGCATTGACGATCTCGGACTGCTTGACCCGCCTGCCCTCGAAGGTGGATGCGATGATCGCCTCGGCTTCGGCCTTGGGCATGCCCAGGCGCACGCCGAGAATGTCATAGACGCCGCCGGCCTGAGCCTGGGCGCCCGGATCATGCGCCGGAATGGCGATATCGTGCCATTGGCCGGCGGACTGATAATGGAAGGCAACCGGCTCGATCTCGACGGCGAAGAAGCCGACGCCGCTCTGGGTGCCCAGAATGCGCTGGCGGGTGATCCGCACTTCGAGCGCCGCATTGCCGATAGTCCCTTCGGGCAGGGGAATGCCGTACCAGGCCGGATGGGCCTTGAGCACCATCATGCCGCCCACATCGCCACCAACGCCGAAAGGCAGGACGACGCTGCTGTCGGGGAAGGTTTCGAGCGTGACTTCCCTGGCGCCATCGGGCAAGCCGTGCCAGCCATATTTCCACTTGGAAATGGCGGTTTCGACCAGATTGCCCAAAAGCAGCTGCGTGCTGCCCTGCGGACGCCGATCATGCAGCTGGCACTCGGTTTCAACGTCGAACCAGCACAGGTCGGTCAGCATGGCCGTATCCGAAATCTTCTCCTTGACCGCGCCGAACCAGCTGTCCAGCGCCATCACGTCATCGGCATTGGGCGCACCCTTGCCACCCACCAGAGAAGGCGGCAGCAGCGAGGGCCAGGAAAACGGGGGAACGCGGTTGCTGGAGCGGATATTGCGTTCGGCGGCGAGCCGCATCTCGAAAGTCTGGTGGCGGAAGGAATCGGTGTCGGCGAATTCGGGGCGCTCCCGCGCCAGCAACATGCGGACATAGACCGGATCGAGCGGGAACGGCCCGTCAAAGGCGTGTGGGGTCTGGAGGGCGCTCTTGACGGCAGCCCCAGGCAGGGGAATCTCGCCGATCTTGTTTTGCATCAGAACCGAGGAATAAACGCTGATGCTCTGCGCGGTGATGTCCAGCACCGTGCGGTTGCCGTCACGGCGGGCGCCGGAAATCACCGCCTGGGTGACGGCGACGGGAAAATCATATTCCAGCGAGGTCGGTGTCTCGATAATCGTGCGCGCCGCGTCCATATCCAGCGCCCATTTGGTCGGCTGCCGGAAGGGCTCGGGCGCTTCAAGGCCATGGCCCGAATAGTGGGGAAAGACAGTCGTGCTGCTGATCTCGATTCCCAGCTCGCCATCTGCATAACGACCGTAGTTTATGCTGCGCACCATGGCGACCTTGAGCGGGAAGCTCGGCAGCTGGGCCAGCAGCTTATCGCGGAATTTGGCCAGAAAGGCGGTGCGCGAATCCTCCTGCGCGAACTGGTTGTCGCCGCGCCAGTCCGTCCCGGATTGATAATACATGCCACTCTCGCGGAAACGCTGGGCATGGAATGGGGAAATGAAGGGCTCGACTTCGTCGATATCCAATAGCGGCACGAAGAAGGACGTCATCCGCGGATCCTCGAGCAGGGTCGGATCGGAGGCCAGGATCAACACCCTGCCGAAACGGTCCCAATTGCTCTGATAAGCCCGATAACTGCCATCGCCGAGCACATTGCCCAAGGCGGAATTGGTGCCGGAGGCAAGAAGCACGGCGCCCTCGAGGGTGGGCAAGCCGGCAAACCCCAGGCTCACCGGCGCGGGGGCAGGACTGGCCGCCCCGACTTCTCCAGCGGCGGCCTTGAGTTGCTGGATCTGGTCGGCGGACAGGATCCCGGTGCGCTGGGCGCCGATGCTGCCCTGAAAGCTGGCCGCGGCCGCCCAGGATCCCTGACCGAAATCGCCGTCGACACTCCCTTGGTAAAAGCCCAGATCGGCCAGGGCGCGCTGAAGAGTTCTGCGCTCCTGCTTGCTCATCATGTCGTAGATCGGGCTGTTCTGCGCCACGCGGACCACATTGGCCGGTTCCGCCTGCCGGTAAAGCGGGGGGAGCGCCCCGGCAATCGGAGCGTTCATCAGAAACGAAGCGTCGCTAGACTGGGCGGAGCCGCCCAATGCCGCCAGAAATACAAATGCCAGCCCGATAGATTTCATGGTTCCCTCGCCAGTTGCAGGCAGAATGCATGCCACCCACAGCCCGTCAAGAGACCCTACCGGAGCCGTGTAACCCATTTTTGGCGCACTGGCTCATTCCAGCGCGGCCATGGGCCGGCGCGTCGCGAGGGGCAGGTGCCGGACATCCTCCATCGCCAAGCCTTATAGGCGGGCAAGACGGAGCGCTCTGGAGGCGAGAATGCCGAATATGAGGGGGAAATGGTGCCCGGGACCGGAATCGAACCAGTGACACGCGGATTTTCAATCCGCTGCTCTACCAACTGAGCTACCCGGGCAAGCGGGCGGAAGGACCGCCCGGCTGAAAGCCATCGGCCTTATAGGGGATGGGTTTTGTCCGTGCAAGCGGGAAAAGCGTATGTGGAAAAGGAGTTTGTGGACCCCGAAAAAATCAGGGGTCGAGCCCGTCGTCGTCCTCGGGAATGCCGGCATCCCCATCGTCCACCGGCTCGTCATCGCGGGCGGGAATGACATAGCCGCCCGAGAGCCAGCGGTTGAGATCGACATCGGCGCAGCGTTTGGAACAGAAGGGGCGAAACGTCTCGACGCTTGGCTTGCCGCAGATGGGACAGGGTTTTTCCATGGCTGTCAAACGCCCGAAAGGCTCGCCTGGTTCAACCAGTTGAAATGCACCGGATAGCCCTCGCCGGCCAGAAGCTGGGCGGTTTCGAGCAGCGGCAGGCCGACAACCCCGCTATAGGAGCCGGAAAGCTTGACCACGAAGGCGCCGGCAATGCCCTGGATGGCGTAGCCGCCGGCCTTGCCCTGCCATTCGGCGCTGGCCAGATAGGCCTCCATCTCGCGGGTGGAGAGGCGCTTGAAGCGGATGCGGGTTTCCACCAGGCGCTGGCGCTTGAGGCCGGCGGGGGTCAGTAGGGTGAGCCCGGTATAGACGCGATGGGCCCGGCCCGAGAGCAGGCGCAGGCAATCGCTGGCCTCTTCCATGGTCTCGGCCTTGGGCAGGATGCGCCGGCCCACGGCCACCACCGTATCGGCGGCGAGCACCAGGGCGCCCTGGCCGAAACCGGCGGAGCGCGCTTTGTGCTGGGCGGTCAGCGCCTTGAGATCGGCGAGGCGGCTGGCAAGCTTGCGCGGCAATTCGCCCTTTTCGGGCGTTTCATCGACATGGGCCGGAACCAGATGCTCAGGCTCGATGCCGATCTGGTTGAGCAGAGCGAGCCGGCGCGGCGATGCGGAGGCCAGGATCAGATCCGGGCGGCGGGCCATGGGCTCGTGCTCACTTGAAGCGGTAGGTGATGCGACCCTTGGTCAGGTCATAGGGTGTCATTTCGCACAACACCTTGTCGCCCGCCAGCACGCGGATGCGGTTCTTGCGCATGCGGCCTGCGGTGTGGGCGATGATCTCATGATCGTTCTCCAACTTGACCCGGAAGGTCGCATTGGGAAGCAATTCAACCACCACGCCCGGAAATTCGAGCACTTCTTCCTTCGCCATACTGTCTCCTGAAATGACCCATGGGGCATGGCCCTGCCGGCCCGGGGGGTCGCAAATTGGGCGGAACCTACTTCAAAACAAAGGCTTTGTGAACCTCTTCCACCGCGTCCCGCTTCATGGACCGGCGGGATGGCGGAAGCCACCGGTTCGCCACGCCTGCCAAGCGCGAAAGCGGCTCACTCTTTTGCCGGAAGCGCCTATGAAACCAGAGGCTCCAGACGTTCGCGCACCCGGCGCCGCAGATTGTCGCGCAGGTCGCGATAGGCATTGAGCACCGCCTCGCGATTGCCCTCGACCAGGGAGGGATCGTCCACCTGCCAGTTTTCGATGGCGCCAGCCTCCAGCCCCTTGCGGGCCACGGCCTCGGGCGCATCCTCGGAAAGGTTGATGACCAGATCGAAGCGGTTGGCGACCAGCTCGTCCAGGATATGGGGGGTATGCACGCTCATATCAATGCCGATCTCTTCCATGACCTCATGGACGAACCGGTCGGCCATGCCGCCATTGACGCCCACCGAGCGGGCGATGATGCGGCCCGGAAACGCCTGGCGGGCCAGCGCGGCGGCCATGGGCGAGCGCACCGAATTCATCGAGCACACGAACAGCACGCTGGGCAACTCGCTTTTGCTCTCGTCGATGCGGCTGGCATAGGGCTGAACGGCGCAGATGAGGGTGAAGAGGCGCCGGGCGGTGTTGAGATCGATGATGATCTTGTTGGTGAGGCGAGTGCGCAAAAGCTCGGCCGCCTCGTTGTGCATGCCGCGCCTTGCCATGTCGACGGTTTCGATCTGGAAGGGCTGGGCCGAGCGGATGGCCTCGTAATAGGCGTCGCGGATGCGGAAGTAATCGCGAATGAGGCGCCGGAAGGGAGTGAGCGAGAGATAATGGGCAGCAATGGGCTGGAAGGTCTCGGGATGGCGCACATCGAGCACGATGGAATTGCCGATGATGGAGACGTGCAGCGCGAAGGGCCCGGTGGCCTTCACACGGGCGGGACGGAAGGTATTTTCCTCCAACAGGTCATAAATGGCGATGCGCCATTCATGCACCTCGTCGGGATTGATCGAGGTGATGGTGTTGGGGTCGAGCGTGACGGTGACCAGGCGGTCCGTGCCCTTTGGACGCGCCTGGCTTTCCATCGAAATGCTCAATGGTTGAGCCTTATGGAAATGGACCGGCCATGCCCGTCCAGCGCCTCGACCTCGGCCAGGGTAACCGCCGCCTGGCTGAGCGCGGCCAGCGATGCCGGGTCGCAGCCCAGGATCGAGGTGCGCTTGAGGAAATCGAGCACGCCGAGCCCGGAGGCGAAGCGCGCCGAGCGCGCCGTGGGCAGCACGTGATTGGAGCCGCCTACATAATCGCCAATGGCCTCGGGGGTGTGGTGGCCGAGAAAGATCGCGCCGGCATGGCGGATGGCGCCCAGCAGCGCCTGCGGGTCGTCCAGCGCCAGTTCCACATGCTCGGAGGCGATGCGATTGGCAAGGCCAGCCGCCTCGGCCAGCGACGCAACGGTGATGACGGCGCCGAACTCATTCCAGCCTTCGCGCGCGATCGCCTGCTTGGGCAGCAGGCCCAGCTGGCGGTCCATCTCGGCCTCGACGGCGTCGGCCAGTCCCTTTTCGGTGGTGACGAGGATGGATTGGGCCCCTGCCCCGTGCTCGGCCTGGGCGATGAGGTCGGCCGCCACCCAGGCGGGATTGGCCGAGCCATCGGCAATGACCAGCACTTCGGAGGGCCCGGCGATCATATCGATGCCCACCTGCCCGAAGACCTGGCGCTTGGCGGTGGCGACATAGGCATTGCCCGGGCCCACGACCTTGTCGACGCGGGCAATGGTGGCGGTGCCATAGGCCAGCGCGGCCACGGCCTGGGCGCCGCCGATGCGATAGATTTCAGTGACGCCGGCAATGCGGGCGGCGAGCAGGATGGCGGGATTGATGACGCCATCGGGCGTGGGCACGACCATGGCGATGCGTTCCACCCCGGCCACGCGGGCGGGCACGGCATTCATCAGCACCGAGGAGGGATAGGAGGCGAGCCCTCCCGGCACGTAAATGCCCACCGCGTCGACCGGCGTCCAGCGCGTGCCCAGGGTAACGCCCAGATGGTCCTGATAGATATGATCGGACGGGAGCTGCTTTTCGTGATGGGCGCGGATGCGGTCATGCGCGGTTTGCAGCGCCGCCCGCACATGCTCGGGCACGGCGGCGGCAGCGGCCTCGATCTCGGCAGGCGTGACGCGCAGATCGGCAATGGAAAAATCGGTGCGGTCGAACTTATTGGTCAATTCGAGCACGGCGGCGTCACCGCGCGCGCGCACATCGGCAATGATGGCGGCGACGGCATCGTTGACGTCCTGGCTGGACTCGCGCTTGCCGTCGAGCAGGCGCTGGAAAGCCAGCTCGAAATCGGCCTGGGCACTGTCTAGGCGAATGGGCATGGATAATCCTCAGTCCAGATCATGGCTGGGGCGCGCACCGGCGGCCCAGGCCGCGCCCAGATCGGTCAGGCGCGCCTCAAGGCATTCGACGCCCAACCGCAGCGTACCGCCGCCGGCAAAGCTCAACTCGATGATGCCGGCCGGCCCATCGATGGGAGAAAAGGTGATGGCGAGCAATTCGAGCACGCCTTCGGGAGCAGCGGGATCAAAGCCATGGGTGGCGACCGACTGCACCCCGTCGAAATGCAGGGCGGCGCGCTTGCGCAGGCCTTTTTCGCGCCGGCCCCTGCCCGATTCCCAATCGAAGCGGTTCATCAGCAGCGCAAAGCGGCGGTCGGCGCGGGCATAGGCCATATCGGGGACGCGCACCACCGCATCCTGCACATGGGCGGAGAGGACTTCGAGGTCTTCGCTATCAAGCGCGATGAGCTTGAGATCGGTCATACGGTCTGCCCCTGCGAGGTGAGACGCCCCCAATCCGGGCACGCCGATCCCGATCTACAAGTTTGCGGGCGGGGGAGCAATGGCGGGATGGGGGCGACAAGTTTCTTGATAATAACTGACCGGTCAGTTATTATCGGCCGTATGAACAAGACCGTCAGAAAATTCCGCCGCCGCGCCGATGCGCGCCCGGACGAAGTGCTGGACGCGGCGCTGGCCGTGTTCGTGGACAAGGGCTTTTCGGCCGCCAAGGTCGAGGAGATCGCCCGGCGCGCCGGCGTGTCCAAGGGACTGGTTTATCTGTATTTCCCCTCCAAGGAGGCCCTGCTCGAAGGTATCGTGCAGCGCGCGGTGGCGCCGCTGGCGGCGTCCGCCCTTTCCGAGCTGGAACATTACAAGGGCAATCCGCGCATCCCCATCACCGGCCTGATGGTGCGGCTGGGGCATTTGCTGATGGACCCCGAGACGGTGGCGATTCCGCAGCTCATCCTGCGCGAGGCGATGAATTTTCCCGGC
>NZ_JAUCDN010000081.1:0-11543 GCF_034675085.1 Devosia sp. | reverse complement strand
GTCGTCATGATTTCGATCCGAAATAAAGGGCGGTGAGGCGCTGGTCGGCCAGCAGGTCCTCGACCGAGCCGGAGGCCACGATGCGGCCATTGAACATGAAGACGGCGCGGTCGCACATGTCGCGGATGAAGCCGATATTGTGCTCGACGATGCACACGGCCTTGCCGGCGGCGGCTTCGTCGCGCACCACTTTCTTCATGGTTTCCACCGTGCGCCCCTCGACCCCGGCCATGGGCTCGTCGAGCAGGATGCAGCGCCCGTCATTCATCAGCGCCCGGGCCAGGCCCACCAGCTTCTGCTGGCCCTAGGAGAGTTGTGTGGCAATGCTGTCGGCGCGATGGGCGAGCCCCACCCGCTCGAGCAGGTGCATTGCTTCCGCATGGCCGGCCTTTTCGCGTTCGCGGATGCGGCCGGGGGCAAAGACCAGATTGGTCAGGCGTTCGCCGGGATAATCGCGCCCGGCCACGATGACATTGTCGAGCAGCGACAGGCTTTCGAACAGGCGCGGCCGCTGCCAGGTGCGGGCAAGGCCGAGCCGCGCCCGCCGATAGGAGGGCAGGTTTTCGATGCGAAGATCGGCAAAACTTATGCTGCCCTGGTCGGGCCGCACGAAGCCGGTCAGCATGTTGAACAGCGTCGTCTTGCCGGCGCCGTTCGGGCCGATCAGGGCCACCACCTCGCCGGGCACCAGATCGAGATCGAGATCCTGCGCCACCACGATGCCGCCGAAACGCTTGGTCAGTCCACGAGCCTGCAACATCACTTGGCCTCCTTGGCCCGGGGGCGGACGGCGGTGCTCCCCCGCCAGGCCTGCAGGCCGCCGGTGGTTTTGCCGCCGAACAATCCTTCGGGACGGGTGAACAGGAAGAAGATGACCAGGCCGGTGAAAAAGACGCCCTGGAGCGCTCCCAACGCCGCGACCGGCAGGTTGAGGAAACGGATGGCCTCGGGCAGCAGGGTGAGCAGGATGGCCCCCAGGATCGGCCCGCGCACCGTCGCCGCGCCGCCCACCACCACCATGGTCAGCAGCGCCGCCGAGGCGAAGATGCCGAACTGGTCGGGCGTGAGGAACAGGAAGTAATGGGCATAAAGGCCGCCGGCCAGGCCGGCCAGGCCTGAGCCCAGCGCAAACAGCGTCACCTTGATGTTGATGGCGTTGCGCCCGATGCCGGCCAGCGCCTCCTCGTCATTGCGCATGGCGGTGATGGCGCGGCCATAGGGGCCCGACACCAGCCAGCGTATGGCCAGGATGGCCAGGGCGGCGACGAGGATGACGACGCCGGCATAGATCCAGGAGCGATAGGGTCCTTCGATCACCGAGGTGATGTTGGAAAGCCCGCTCGCCGCCCCGGTGATTTCGAGATTGTTGATGATATGGACGATGCCGAGCTGGAAGCCCAGGCTGGCGATGACGAGATAATCTCCCGAGACGCGCAGCGAGGGCAGCGACAGGCCGAACGAGGCGATGGCGGCGAAGATGGCGCCGCACAGGATGGCCAGCGGCACCGGCAGGCCCAGATGCATGGACAGCAGCGCCGAGACATAGGCCCCCAGCGCGTAGAACACCGGATGGGCGACGCTCACCAGGCCGCCATAGCCCAGGATGAGATTGAAGCCGCTGGCCAGCAGCACGTTGATGCCGGCCAATATGGCCAGGGTCAGAAGGAATTCGATCACGGCTTGCCTCCCTGGGCGTGATCCGCGGGCTGGGATGCGAGCGCCCCGGCGGCGCGGGCCGGCCCTCGGCGGGGCAGCTTGAGCACGACGCCGCGGGGGAAGACCACGATCACCACGAAAATGAGGACATAAAGGAGCAGAACCTGCCAGGTGGAGGGGATGACCAGCACGCTGAAGGACTGCACGAGCGCCAGAACGATGGCGGCGATGCCGGCGGCGAAGACATTGCCGATGCCGCCCAGGATCGTGGCGATTACCGCCAGGATCAGATATTGATTCATCGGCGTGGCCGGATACATGGGCGTCTTGGTGCCCATCAGATACATGCCGGCGGTCACCAGCACGGCCGAAAGAGCCATCGCCACCATATAGGCGCGCTGCTTGCTGATGCCGTACATCTCGGCCAGTTCGGGCTCATCGGACACGGCAATGAGCGCCTTGCCTTCCCGCGTATGGCGCAGGAACAGCCACAGGCCGGCCACAAGAGCCGCCGCCGTGGCCATGGCGATCAGGTCCCAATGGCTGATGACGATGGGTCCCACCAGCATCACCGGCGACATGATCGAGGCGAACAGCGTCTTGGGATGGGTCCCGAAGATCAACTCGGCCAGATAGATCATGAACTGGGAGAAGGTCATGGTGAAGATGAAATAGGTCAACGTCGAGGAATTGCGGTTACGCAGGACGTTGAAGCCCCATTTCTCCAGCCCCACCGAGACGGCGATGGTCGCGACGGTGCCAAAGGCCAGCCCCAGCACCAGCGGCAGGCCGAGATACTGGAACGCCACCAACATGGAGAAATAAGCCACGACCATGATGCCGGCATGGCCGAAGTTCCAGATGCGGTTGACCTTGAGCACCAGAGCGAAAGCAAGGGCGAACAGGCAATAGGACGATGAACTTGCAAGACCCGTCCAGGCGAGTTGGGCGATAAGATCCGGTGTGAAATTCATCGTCCTGTGCTTTCGTTGGGCTAGAGCTTGCCGACAACCTGGAACTTGCCGTCCTTGACCTGCCAGAAATAGGTGGGGGCCTGAACGGTGTGATCCGGGTTGATGGTGATTTTATTGGTCAGCGGCAGGTCGAACTCGCCGATATCGAGCAGCGCCTGGCGCATGCTGGTGCCGGTGATCTCTTCGCCGCTATCGATGACTCGCTCGAATACCCTGGCCAGGATATGGGGCGCGTCATACCAATATTGGGTATAGGGAAGCCCGTTGGGCTCGCGCCCATGGGTATCCTGCCAGCGCTGCAGGAAGGCGGGCAGATTGGCATTGTCCTCGACCGAGGGGGCGAGCGCGGTGACGATGATGCCCTCGGCGCCGGCGCCCAGTTCCTCGATCATCTGCGGGTTGAAGGCGGTCTGGAAGCTGGTGACCTGCATGTTGAGCCCGAGCTGGCGCATCTGGGCGACGATGGCGGTGAAGTCGCTGACCACGCTGTGGATATGGACCACGTCGGGATTGGCGGCTCGCACTTGCAGGACCAGGCTGGTGAAATCGGAGCGCTGTTCCTCATAGGACTCGTTGAGCACGATCTCGCCGCCGGCGGCGGTGAAGGCCTCGCGGAAGATCTTGGCGCCCTCGGTGCCGGTCTCGTGGTTCACATAGAGCACGGCGGCACGGCGCTTTTCCTGGTTGGTGTAGAGCCAGGTGCCCAGGGCGCGCATGTCGACATCGGCCAGCGGGAAGGTGGTATAGACGTAATCCCCCAGGTTCTTGATATCGGGCGAATTGGCGCCCACGCTCAGCATCAGCCGCTTCTCGCGATTGGCGATGGGAGCCACCGCCTTCACCACATTGCTGAAGGCGGTGATATATGCCGGCACCTGATCGACCTGCACCAGGCGCGTCACCACGGCGATGCCCACTTCGGGCTTGGCCTGGTGATCGACGATGATGGCCTCGAGCGGCCGGCCGTGCACGCCGCCGGCGGCGTTGATGTCCTCGACCGCCCAGCGCACCGCCTGCATCTGGTCCTCGCCGAAAATGGCCGAGGGACCGGTCAGCGGGTCGGCGACGCCGAAGCGCAGCGGTTCCCCCTGGGCAAATGCCGGCCGGATGAGGGCGGGCATGGCCAGGCTGGCCAGTGAGCCCGCCAACAGGGCGCGGCGCGACAGGGTAAACTTCAAATCCGACATGATCTCCTCCTTGCATGTCATCTGGATTGTCTTTGCGGCTATGCCGTGGCTAGCTGCTCCAACTGTTTTTCATCGATATCCACGCCCAGGCCGGGGCCATCCAGGCTCCTCGCCCTGCCCGCCCGGACCTCTATTGGCCGATGAACGGGATCACTGGCCAGATAGCCATTGGTCAGGCTCAGCCCCCAGCCGGGGCTCCCCCAGGCCGAGGCGATGGCGAGGGTGGCCGCATTGGCCACGCTGGTTTCGCCCACCTTGCCCGAAAGATTGATCTCCCCGCCCAGAGCATGGGTCAGCCGGCAGGCATCGAGGCATCGTGTCAGCCCGGCCAGCTTCATGATCTTGAGCGAGCCGCCGCTTGCGCCGCCGCTCTCGATCAGACGCCGCATGTCGGCGATGGAATGGATGGCCTCATCAGCCCCGATGGGCAGGGCGCTGGCCCGGGCCACCTGCACCATGCCCTCGTAGTCCTCCGGCTCGACCGGCTGCTCGATGAAATCGGCGGCGCTGTCGCGGGCCAGGGCAAGAAAACGGACGGCCTCACCGCGCGACCAGCCGCCATTGGCGTCGGCCCCCAGCAAAATGGCGTTGCCCAACTGGCGGCGCAGCGCCACCAGCGTTTCGGCCTCCTGGGCGATGTCGCCATTGGCAACCTTGTATTTGAGCGCGACAAAGCCCTCCTCGGCCCTGAGGCGCGCTTCGGCCAGGTCTTGCGCCGGGTCGCCGGCACCCAGCAGATGCAGGCACTGGAACTCATGCGCCCTGCGCCCGCCCAGCAGGGCATGCAGCGGCAGGCCGGTACTACGGCCCAGCGCATCGTAGGCGGCCACTTCCACCGCCGCCTTGGCGGCGGGGTTGGCGGCAAGCGCCGAGCCGATCACCACGCTCACCCGTCCCAGATCGCGCATATCCATGCCGGTGACGGCGTCGGCCAACAGGCCCACCGCCGCCACGATGCCCGGCACCGTCTCGCCGGTGAGCTGGGGCGCGGCCGAAGCCTCTCCCCATCCGGCATGCCGGCCCTCGGTTTCCAGGCGCACCAGCACCGTGTCCAGCCGCTCATAGACGCGGCCGGCCATGCGCATGGGCTTGCGCAGGGGAACGCTGATGCAGATCGGCTGGATATGGGTGATCTTCATCGGGTCGGCTTCCTAGCGGCTCTTGCCGGCCTCGCGCGCCCGCGCGGCATTCTTGAGCTCGGTCTCGTCGGACCGGTCAACGCCGGCCAGATAGTCCTCCACCATCTGCTTGTTGCGCGCGCGGAACCGGTTGAAGTCGGGATCGCGCTTTTCCATGAAGGCGTTCATGCCCTCCATGGCCTCTTCCGAGCCCCAGACATGGGCCAGAAGCTCCATGCCCGCGCGCCAGGACGAATAGAGATTGTCCGATTCGTGGTTGAGCGACGTCTTGGTCATGCGGATGGTCTGGGAACTGTGCGAGCGAATTCGGGCGCATAGCTCCTCGGTCTTGGAGCGCAACTGCTCGTGCGGCACGCAATGATTGGCCAGGCCGATCTGCACCGCTTCCTGGGCGTTGAAGCGCCGGGCGCAGAAGATCATCTCGCGGGCGAGGCGCTCGCCGATGAGGCGGGGGATATATTGGGTGGCCCCGACCGTGGGGCAAGCGCCGACCTTGGCCCCCGTCTGGCCGAACATGGCGTGCTCGGAGGCGACGACGACATCGCACCAGAGCGCCAGCTCGTGCCCGCCGCCCATGCACCAGCCATTGACCATGGCGATGACGGGGATATGGGCGCCGCGCAGGGTCATGGCGCAGTTGAGCATGCGGTCGTTCCAATGGCTGGCCACGACCCAGTTCAGCCGCATCATCGAGCCGAAATCGCCGCCCGAACAGAAGGCGCGGTCGCCCGAGCCGGTGATGACCGCGCAGGCGATGGACGGGTCGCTCTTGGTCGACTGCACGGCATGGGCGATCTCGTCCAGCGTCAGCTCGCGGCAGGCATTAAGCACATGGGGGCGGTCGATGGTGATCCAGGCGACCTGGTCGATCACCTCGTAGATGATGTCCTTGTAGGGGGTGGCGACGGCATCGGACAGAGTAGACATGGCGGAACTTTCGTTGGTCATGGCGTAAAGGTGAGGCGGCGGTCGAGCCCGGCGGGGCGGCCGTTATGCAGCGCATCCCACATCCAGTCGGCGATGGCGGGATAGGCATCGGCGGCAATCTCGCCACCGGGATGGAAGACATCCTCATAGAGCCATAGCTCCTTGGGGCAGGTGAGGTTGTCCATGAAGGCTTGGATATCCTCGGGCGGGCACAATTCGTCCATGTCGCCGCCCACCAGCAGGTAGGGACACTTCATCTCGCGCGAGCGCTGGACGAAATTGTCGTCCATCCGCTCCACGAAGGAGTCGAAGCTCTCCTCGTCCTTGATGTTGGTCATGTACATGTGGATGCGCTTGAAGTTGGGCTGGGCCTGCTCGAAGATCACATCGCTCGGCCCGACGCTGGGCATCTGCCCCACCACGGCCTTGACGCGATCATCCCCGGCGGCGATCTCGACGCCGTAGCGGGTGCCCATGCTGGTGCCGAAGACGCCGATGCGCTCGGGATCCACTTCGGGCAGGGTGAGCAGGAAGTCGATGACCTTGCGGCCGGCGCGGGCGTAATTGCCGACATCGAGCCAGGTGCGGTTGATATTGCATTCCGCCTGGCCGGGACCGTCCATGGCGACGATATTCATGCCGCGGCGGGTGAATTCATTGTTGAACGGATTGGGGAAGTCTTCCTTGGCCGCGTCCATGCCGGGCGTATAGACAATGGTGGGCTTGGGGCCCGGGCCCGGCGCGCGGTGCACGATGCACTAGACGTCCTGGCCGTTCTCGAAAGGCACTCCATGCTTGCTGATGGTCCCATCCATCAGCGCCATCATCTCGCCGTAGCAGCGCTGCATGCGCGCATGCGCCTCGATCTTTTTGGGGTTGCCGTCGACCGGGATGAGGTGTTGGGCGCGGCCCCAGTAAAGCGCGGCGCGGTGAAAATGCTGCGAAGCGGTGACGCGATTGCCATCTGCCAGCGCCTTGTCGCCGAAGCCTTCCTGCTTGGCCGCCTCGCGCGCCCATTCGCGCGGGAAGGAGCGCCGCCCCTTCACCCGGTGGAAGACGCGTTCCATATCGGCATATTTGAAGCCGCGCTCGAGCCGCACCCCCATCATGCCGGGATGCAGGATGTCCTCATCATCGGTGAGCTTGATGAAATTGTCGAAAATCCAGTTCTGGCCGGAGCGAGGAGCCTGTCGACGCATGGGAGACAATACCTTTTCTAGTGAGACGGTGCGGGGGCATCGGCCCCCGACGAGAATGCGGGAGCGCCTGCAAAGGCGGTTTGCAGGTCTTCCACGCTTTGCGGATTGGAAAGGGAGGTCAGATCGCCGGCCGGCTGACCAAGCGCGATGGAGCGGATGACCCGGCGCATGATCTTCTGATTGCGCGTGCGCGGCAGGTCGCTGGCGAAGACGATACGCTTGGGCCGATAGGGGGCGCCGAAATCGCGCGCCAGCGCATCGGAGAGCTGACGGGCAAGCCCCTCGCGCTCGCGGGCGATGCAGACGCAGAGCAGGGCCGAACCGGCGATATCGTCGGGAATGCCGACCACGGCGGCATCATCGACCAGGCCGGTGGCAATCAGCGCCGCCTCGATCTCGGAAGGCCCGGTGCGCTTGCCCGCCAATTTGATGGTGTCGTCGGAGCGGCCATGCAGATACCACAGGCCATCGGCCTCGCGCGAGGCCAGGTCACCCTGCACCCAAACGCCGGGAATCTGCCGCCAATAGCTTTGCACATAGCGTGCGGGGTCGCGCCAGAGGCCGCGCGTTGCCCCGATGGTGGGGCGGCGCAGCACCAGTTCGCCCACCTCGCCGGCGGGAAGCGAATTGCCCTCGGCATCGACGATATCGACGCCGCCACCCGGCACGGGACCGCCGAAGGAGGAGGGACGGAGCGGGCGGTGATGAGTGCCGATGAGGATGGCGCCGCCGCATTCGGTGCCGCCGGAATAGTTGAGGATGGGCACCTGACGACGGCAGACGGTGTCGAAGAACCAGGTCCAGGCCTCCGGCGTCCAGGGCTCGCCGCTGGAAATGATGGTGCGCAATCGTCCCAGGTCGAGCCCGCCGTCGAGAGGATCGATACCCGAGCGCATCATCTGGCGCACCGCCGTGGGCACGATGCCGGCGACGGTGACGCCGTGGCGGTCGCATAGTCGCCAGATACGGTTCTGCTCGGGCCAGTCGGGCGTGCCCTCGGCCATCACCAATGTGGCGCCGAGCAGGGTGCAGCCGATGGAAATCTTGGGGCCGACGATCCAGCCCATGTCGCTCATCCAGATCAGACGGTCGCCTGCCTTGACGTCCAGGCAGAGCCCCATATCGAGCGCATTCTTGGCCAGCATGCCGCAATGGGTATGCACCGTGCCCTTGGGCTTGCCGGTAGTGCCCGAGGTGTACATCAACATGGCCGGGGTTTCGGCCGGAAACATTTCTGGCCGCCGTCGGCGCGGGCCGGCCGGCACGGCAGTGCACCAGAGCTCGTCCAGCGGGCTGACCGGCTCCAGCCCGCCGGCACGATCGAGAAGGATCACATGGCGCAGGTCGGGTGCGTCAGCCGCGGCCTCCAGAACGGTCTGGTGCATGGGCACGGCCTTGCCACGCCGCTGGAAGGAAGGACATGTCACCACCGCCACGGCGCCGGCATCGGTGAAACGATCGACCAGCGGGCGGCGGCCGAAGCCGGAGAACAAAGGCATGACGATGGCGCCGATTTCCACCACCGCCAGGAAGGCGGCGACCGCTTCTGGCACCATGGGCAGATAGAGTCCGACCACGTCGCCTTGGCCGATGCCCCGCGCTAACAGCAGCTCGGCCAAGCGCGCCACTTCCGCGTCGAGCCGGGCGAAGCTCCAGCGCAGCGCCTCGCCCTTTTCGCTTTCCCAGACCACCGCGTCGCCCTGCCAGAGCGGAGTGCCCTCATGGCGGGACAGGCAGTTCCAGGCGATATTGGTGGTGCCGCCCACGCACCAGCGCGGCCACTCAACGCCAGCACTTTCGTCAAGGACATTCTCGTAGGGCGTATCGAAGCGGATATCGAAGAAGCGGATCAGCGCATCCCAATACCAATGGGGTTCGCTATCGGCGCGGGCCTGCAGTGCCTGCTGGTCGGCAAGGCCGTGCTGGGCAAGGAACGCCGACAGCGTCGTCGCCGCAACAAGCTCAGGCGATGGCTCCCAGGCAAACTGTCCCATTCTCGTCGTATCCTCCTGCCGGTTTTCCGGCTTGAGACGACGTTAGCGGGCGCGGCGAAGGACGGGAAAAGCTCATTCGGCATGGCGCGCCATGCCGCTCCTGTTATGCCTTTGCGGCATTGCTCCGGCTGCGCCCCCGTCCCGGCCTGGGCTTTTCGGGCGGACGGGCAGTGACCTGGAGCTTGACCGCGCAATCGGCGATCACCTGCCGGGCCATCTTGACGGCCGGGGAAAGCTGGATGCGTGCGCGATGTGCCAGCACCAGGTCGCGCGTGATCGGCGGGTCGACCAGCGGCAATGCGGCCAGCCTGCCGCTTTCCACATCCTTGTGCACGAAGCCGTAAGGGGTGACGGAAAAAGCCAGCCCGCTCGACACCAATTCCTTGATGAGCGTGACGCTGTCGACCTCGATGACGGTGTTGAGCTTGATGTCGAGCTGGGTCAACCAAGGCTCGATGATGCGGTAGAATCCATCGGCCAGGGCGAAGGGCAGCGAGGCGATTTCGGCCAGGCGCACTTCGGACTTGCCCGGCGGCATCTGGCCCGGAAGCCCGATCAGCACCATCTGCTCGCGCACCAGCGGCGACAGCTCGAGGCTGGGCGTCTCAGCCGGGCGGGTCAGCACCGCGACATCGATCTTACCCTGGCTCAGCCATTCTTCGAGGAAGATGCTGAGCCCTTCAGTGACGCGCAGCGACACCTCGGGATAATTCTTCTGGATGGCGTCGATGATGGCGGGGGCCAGCATGCCCGACACCGAAGGCGGCATGCCGACAATGACATCGCCGCGGATTTCGCCGGGAGACTTTTCCACCTCGTCGCGGATCTGGTCCACCAGTTCGAGCAGCGAGCCCCCCAGCTCCAGAAGCTTCTTGCCTGCCTCGGTGGGATTCACTCCGCGCGGTGTCCGGATCAGCAGCGGTGTGCGCAACTGATACTCCAGCGACTGGATATGCCGGCTCAGCGCCGGTTGGGCGATGTTGAGGGCACGTGCCGCCTTGCTCACGCTTTTGAGGCGGACGACATGGATGAAATACCTGATCTGCCTGAGTTCCATGGCGTCGCCTCTCCGTCTGGTCCGAACCGGCGCAGTCTTGCACAAATTCTGTGCCCGTCACGAGGGGCATACGAAAGTGGCAGGGATGCGCCATTTCGGACACCTATCGGTTAACCCGTGCTAACGTTTGGGGGCGGGAAAAGTGAACATTCGGCCCCGCCACACGTTCAGCCGAAAGCGGGAGGAGACCCCAATGAACGTATCCAATCTGCAATTGCAGGGCATGTATCTGGTGATGGCGACCCTGACGGAGACCTTGGTGGCGCGCGGTGTTCTGAGCCGCGAGACGGTCGACCGGGCCATGGCCCAGGCCGAGCAGATCGCCCTCGGCGAGGAAAGAACCGCTGAGGACCTGCCGCCGGCCGCACGCGACGCACTGGCCTTTCCAGCACGATTTCTGCGGCTGGCCAATGCCCGGAGCGCCGCTGGCGACCCGATCTCCTTCGCCGAGCTGACCCGGCTGGTGGGCCAGACCAAGGGACATTATCCCGACGAACTCTGAAAAAAAAGCGCGGGCCGAGGGGCGCCCTATTCTTCGTGGCTGCGCGGCTGGGGCAGGCCGGTCACGACGCGCCAATAGTCATCGGCGCGCTTTTCGAATGTGGCCGCCTCGCGCGCGTCGCTCTTGTAGAGGCTGCCGCGGGCGACGGAGGAATAGGTCTGTTCCACCCAGCCACGCGCGTCATCATGGGGCAGACGATAGCCGGTATGGCCAAGCGCTTCAGCACCCTTGTAGTGAGCATCGCGCAGATGCAGCGGCACCGAAGCGGGTGGGGTCGAGGCCACCATCTGCAATGCCGCCACGATGCCCCGGCAGGCCGAGGCGGATTTGGGCGCCCGGGCCACATGCAGCGCCGCATGGGCGAGCACGATCTGGGCCTCGGGATAGCCGATCTTTTCCACCGCCTGCGCCGCCGCCACCGCAGTTTGCAGGGCGGTATTGTCGGCAAGGCCGATATCCTCGGAGGCGTGGATCATGATGCGGCGGGCGATGAAGCGCGGATCTTCCCCGCCATGGATCAGCCGGGCCAGCCAATACAGCGTCGCATCGGGATCCGAGCCGCGCATGGACTTGATGAAGGCCGACACCACATCGTAATGCGCATCGCCCGAGCGGTCATGATTGAGCGGCGCGGCGGCATAGGCCTCGTCGATCATGGCATTGGTGATGCGCACCGGCCCGTCATGACCCAGCGCCAGACTTTCCAGCGTGGTCAGGGCGCGCCTCGCATCCCCGCCTGAGCGGCCGGCGACGCGTCGAACCTGTTCGGGGGCCATTTCCACCGTCGTCCCCTGTGCGGCCAGATGGTCCAGTCCGCGCCGCACGATCTGTTCCATCTCGGAAATGGAGAGCGGTTCGAGCTTGAGGATGGTCGAGCGCGACACCAGCGCCGGGGTCAGCACATGATA
>NZ_JAUCDN010000080.1:0-11639 GCF_034675085.1 Devosia sp. | reverse complement strand
AGACCCTGGGCATGCGGCTCATCAAGAAAACCGTCAACCAGGACGACACCACCGCCTATCACCTGTTTTACGGCGATGGGGTGGCCTCGCCCGGCGCGGACCTCACCTTCTTCGATTTTCCCGCCGCCCCCGAGCAGCGCGGCAACCACACGGTGAGCCGCACCGGCCTGCGGGTGAGCAATGAGGAGAGCCTGAAATGGTGGAAGGACCACTTGCAGGCCAAATCCGTCGGCACCAGCGCCATCAAGGAGCGAAACGGCCATCTTTCGCTTGATTTCGAGGATTTCGAAGGCCAGCGTTTCCGCCTGGTGGTCGATGCAGTCAACACGGCCATTCCCTGGCAGAAAAGCCCGGTTCCCGCCGAGCGGCAGATCATCGGCCTGGGCCCGATCTCGCTGGCCGTGCCCCGGCTCGATCGCACCGAAGCGGTGCTGACGCAGGTGATGAACATGCGCAAGGTGCGCCATTATCCCGCTGCTAATGGCGGAGCCGAAACGCATGTGTTCGAAATGGGGCCCGGCGGTCCTGGCGCTGAGCTGCACGTCGTGGTCGATCCGAGCCAGCCCATGGCCCGGCCTGGCGCGGGCGGTGTCCACCATGTGGCATTCCGCACCCCCGACCAGGACAGCCTCAGGCAGTGGATCGACCGGGTGAGCCGCGCCGGACTGCGCTCGAGCGGGGAGGTGGAGCGGTTTTATTTCACCTCGCTCTACTTCCGCGAGCCCAACGGTATCCTGTTCGAGATTGCCACCGACGTGCCCGGCTTCACCGCCGACGAACCGCTGGAGACACTGGGCGAGAGCCTGTCGCTGCCGCCCTTCCTGGAAGGCCGTCGCGCCAGCATCGAAGCCGGCCTCAAGCCGCTGGTATAAATAGAGAAAGCCCCCGGTCAATGACCGGGGGCTTTTTTTGGTCGAGCAGGGCTCAGGGCGTATCGGGGCGCAAAAGGCTCGCCGTCTGCACCAACTGGATGAATTCGGCGCGATAGCCGCCTTCGTCCGCGCCCTTGCCGCTTTGCGCCAGCGCCTTGATGGCGTCCCAGCTCATGGCCCCGCCATACCCGCTTCCCTTGAGCTTTTGCCCGAAGGCGGCAACGGCGGCGGCAAAGCGCATGTCGGGAGTGACGGCATCGATATCGCCATAGACCAGATCGGCGTTGACCGGCGCCTCGATCAACTGGCTCACATCGCTCTGAGGCAGCTTGTAACGCATCCTGAGAAAGGCCAGTTCGCCCGTTTCGGCCGGCGCCGCGCCGGGCTGGCCATAGCGCAGTGGATCCACCAGCGCGCCGACCGAACCCACCGGCGTGATCTCATAAAGCGCCGTCACCGTGGTGCCCGCGCCGATATCGCCGGCATCCACCGCGTCATTGTTGAAATCCTCGCGATTGAGAGCACGGGTCTCGTAGCCGATCAGGCGATATTCGGCGATCTGGGCCGGATTGAACTCCACCTGGATCTTCACATCCTTGGCGATCATGTGCAGCGTACCGCCCATCTCCTCCACCAGCACTTTCTGCGCTTCGCGGAAATTGGAGATATAGCTGGCATTGCCATTGCCGTTCTGGGCCAAAGCCTGCATCACCGCATCATCGAGATTGCCGCGCCCGAAACCCAGAACGGACAGGGTTATCTCGTCCTGGCGCCTGGCCTTGATGAAATCGATCAACGCAGCGGGCTCGGCGATGCCGACATTGAAATCGCCATCGGTGGCCAGGATCACCCTATTGGTACCGCCCTCCACCTTGGCCTGAGCCGCCAGTTGATAGGCCAGGGCAATTCCTTCCGCCCCCGCCGTGCTGCCGCCGGCTGAAAGCTGGTCCAGCGCCGAAAGGATACGTGTCTTTTCGCTGGCGGCGGTCGGCTCCAGAACCACTCCGGCCGAGCCGGCATAGGCGACGATGGACACCGTATCATTGCCCGAAAGCTGGTCGACCAGCAGGCCGAAAGCGCGTTTCAGCAGCGGCAGCTTGTCCGGCGCGTCCATGGAGCCCGATGTGTCGATGAGAAAGACCAGATTGCTCGGCCGATCCTCCGCCACCGGGGGCACGAAGCCCTTGATGCCGATCTGCAGCAATTGCGTCGCCGGGTTCCATGGCGTGGGATAGACCGCCATGGTGGGCTGGAAGGGCACTTCGGCGCTGGTCGCAGCCGGATAGTCATAGGGAAAATAATTGATGAGTTCCTCGATGCGCACGGCATCGGGCGGGGGCACAATGCCGTCTTCCAGCATGCGCCGCACATAGGAATAGCTGGCCGTGTCCACATCGATGGAGAAGGTGGAAACAGGCTCTTCCGCCACCAGTTTCAGGCGCTGCTCGTCGAAATCGGCAAACACGTCGCCGCTCTGCACAGTATCCGAGGGCATCCACTGCGCCGCCGGCGCCCCCATCTCATAGGACATGCCCATGCTGGCCTGGTTCTGCGTATAGGGCACGGCGCTGGTGCGGGACATAGCCTGGCCCTGCTGTTGCGGCCTTTGCGCATTGGCCGTAGCGGGAACCGGCATGGGAGCTGCTGGAATAGGCGGGGGCGGCGCCACCTCCAAGGCAGGCGTTTCCGCCATTTTGGGCGCCGCATCCGCCACCGGCTCGAGGGAGCCGGCCACTGGCGCCTGGGTTTCGGCCAGGTCGTGCTGCCGCGCCAGGTCGGACGGGGTCATCGAGGTGCTGGTATAAAGCTGATAGCCGAGCGGCAGCGCCAGAAGGGCAATGGCGGCCGTGCCGATGGGAATGCGCATATCCATGATCCTGTGTCCTTTTAGGAACGTGATGATGGATGTGAGACGCCCTCCGAGGGCATGTCCTTTGGGTGCGGTTTGTTTTTTTGTTTCGGCGGCGGCAAAGGCCGCCATGCCAGCCGCAAGCGCACGCTGCTTCGCCTCGGCGTCGGGCGCCGGCGCATCCAGGTCGCGCAATTTCCGGAAGGGATCGTCGTTGTGGGTCATAGCAGCCCCCTGAGGGTCTTGCGGGCTTCGTGCAGGTGGAAAGAGACCGTTGGCTCGCGAATGCCCATGATTTCGGCCGCCGCCGCATGGCTCAGATCTTCGGCATAGACCAGAAGCACGGCGTCGCGCTGCCGCTCGGGCAGGTCGCGCACCGCCGCCCAGATCTGGCCCTGCGTTGCCGCCGCCTCCTGCTCGGCCGGGGCATTGCCGGGAGCGACCTCGGCATAGGCGTCGGCCTTGAGACTGCGCCGCCGCCCGGCCCGCTGCATGTCGCGCACCGCATTGAGGGTGATCCGGTAGAGCCAGCTCGAAAAGGCGCTGCGCCCGTCGAACCCGCCAATCGCCTGTCCGAGCTTGATGCACACATCCTGGGCGACGTCTTCGGCATCGGCCCTGTTCCCACACCATTTCCAGGCCGTGCGATGGATGAAATCGTAATGGGCCGCGATCACCGCCGCGAAAGCCTCGCCATCGCCATTGGCGGCGCGCCGCACCAGCGCCTCCATGGGTGGGGCACCTGCCTCGCCTGGGGATGCGGCATGTCGTTCCATTGCGGATACCAGCACTCGCAAAGCCTTACTTGTGCGATCATTATGGTGTTAAGACGCCGCTGCCCACCCGATCCTTGGGTCGGGCGAAGATTTTTCAAAGGGAAATCTCATGGAAGACCCCAGCCCCTTCCGCCTCAATCGTTCGAGGATTTTCATTCTGGTCATGGGCGTCATCGTGGTGCTCATCGGCATTTCCACCGCCATGGGCGGACTTTCGGGCTATCAGCAACTCAAGCAAGCCAATGCCGAAGCCCATCAGGCAGCCGAGGAAACGGCGGCTCAATAGGTCTCGAGGCCGGCCGGCCCGAAGCGCAAGATCGGTCGAGCGCGCCATGGCCCTGCGCCTCTATATGGAGCCGCCACACAGGAACGGACCATGACGGCGGCGCTTCACAACTACCAATCCCGCATGCGGCGGGCGCTGGACTATATAGAAGCTCATCTCGAGGGCGAGCTGGACCTGGAAACGGTGAGCGGCATCGCCGCCTTCTCCAAATTCCATTTCCATCGCCAGTTCACGGCCACCTTCGAGGTGCCGCTTCATCGCTACATCCAGCTTGCCCGCCTGCGCCGGGCCTCGCACCGGCTGGCCTTCGAGCAGGCGCAAAGCGTCACCGAGATAGCCCTGGAGGCCGGCTACGACGCCCCAGACGCCTTCGCCCGTGCCTTTCGGCAAAGGCTGGGGCAATCGCCATCCGCGTTCCGCAAGACGCCCGACTGGGCGCCGTGGCTTGCGGCCTTCGGGCCTCTCGACAATGCAAGGAACAAGCTCATGCAGATAATCTTCGACAATAGCGATGTAACCATTCGCGACACGCTGCCCACGCCGGTGGCGATGCTGGAGCATCGTGGCGACCGGGCAAGGCTCGGCGACACTTTCGAGCGCTTCCGGGCCTGGCGCAAGGCGGCCGGCCTCTCGCCGGAAACCAGTCCCACCTTCATGATCTTCCGCTCGGAACGGGAGCCGGCGGTCCCCGCCGACTACAGCATGGATATCGGTGTAGGCACCGCCCGGCCGATCGCGACGGATGACGACATCATGAAGGCGGGCACGATTCCGGGCGGGCGCTGCGCGGTGCTGCGCTATCCCGGCAACACGAATAATCTCGAACCAGCCGCGCTCTATCTCTACCGCGACTGGCTACCCGCCAGCGGCGAGGAAGCCCGCGATTTCCCCCTCTATTGCCGACGCCAGCTCGTCGTCATCCCCGAAATATCGGCGCATGAAGTCGTTACCGAGCTGTTCCTGCCGCTCAAATGACCCGCTCGGCGCGGCCTGTCGCGGAAACCGGCAGGCCTGGCCTCAAGCCACCAGCGCCTGCGGCACCGCCTCGGCGATGAAGCCGCCGCCCAATACTTCTGAAATGGGCGTATCGTCGGCATAAAAGACGCAGGCCTGGCCAGGCGAAATACCATATTCGCCGCTGACCAGCGTCACGAACACCTCGCCTTCGCGCATCTGCACTACCGCCGGCTGCGGACCGCGGGTCGAGCGCACCTTCACCTCGACCGGCGCGCCATTGCCGGCGCTCATTTCGCTCAGGGGCAATGCACCCAGCCAGTTGACGTCGCGCAGGCGCACCGTGTGGGTCTTGAGCGCTTCGCGCGGCCCGACGATGACCCGCCCGGTCTTGTGGTCGAGCTTGATGACGTAAAGCGGTTCGCCGGCGGCGACGCCCAGCCCCTTGCGTTGCCCGATAGTGTAGTTGACGATGCCGTCATGAGTACCGAGCACGCGCCCGTCCAGATGCACGATCTGGCCCTGCGCCAGCGCCTCGGGATGCATCTTGCGGATGATGTCGGCATATTTGCCCTGCGGCACGAAGCAGATGTCCTGGCTGTCGTGCTTTTCGGCGATCTCCAGCCCCATGTCGCGCGCCAGCTGACGCACTTCGGCCTTGCCCATCCCGCCCAATGGAAAGCGCAGATAGTCGAGCTGCGCCTGCGTGGTGGCGAAGAGGAAATAGGTCTGGTCGCGTTCGCCATCCACCGGGCGGAACAACTGACGGCGCCCATTCTCGCCCAGCCGGCTCTGCACGTAATGGCCGGTGGCCAGCGCATCGGCGCCCAGATCCTGCGCCACGCTCATCAGGTCGACGAACTTGACCGACTGGTTGCAGGCAATGCAGGGCACCGGCGTCTCGCCTTGCTGATAGGCATTGGCGAAGGGCGCGATGACACTTTTCTTGAATCGCTCTTCATAGTCGAGCACGTAATGGGGAATGCCCAGCCGGGCCGCGACGCGGCGCGCGTCATGGATATCCTGGCCGGCGCAGCAGGCGCCCTTGCGATGGGTCGCCTCGCCATGGTCGTAAAGCTGCAGGGTAACGCCGACGACATCATAGCCTTGCCGGGCCAGCAGACCGGCCACGACCGATGAGTCCACGCCCCCCGACATGGCCACGACGACGCGCGTGTCCTGGGGACGCTTGGCAATATCAAGCGAGTTCAACATTTTCTCTCCGAACCGGATGGGGTCAAGGGCCAACGGACGAATGGCGCGCCTTCTACGCATTTCCGCCCGGGCCTGCAACATTTTGCCCGGCAGCTTTTGCCGCAAGGGCACGGGAAAGCGGATATTCCCAGATCGGCAGGAACGGCCAAGATATTGAATTTCATCCAGAAAACCGGGAATCGCCAAACTGGCACCGGGCTTGCATGGAGCTTTTCGGATTCGTGTCGTTTCATGGGGCTGCCTTCGTGGCATCACATCTCAGCGTTATCAGCAATTCCGTCCCGACGCTCGGCGCCGGCAAGTCTTCGGGCACGGCCGAGGAAACCGGCCTGCCCGGCGCCTTCGCCGCGCTGCTCGGTTCGACGGACCGGAAAACCGATACCCCTGCCCCAGCCCGCAACCCCGCTGCGCCGCAAGCCGAACCCGCGGAGACCTCCGCCCGCTCTGGTCGCGAGGACAAGGAGCCCGAAGCCGTCGCTGCCGTCGTCGAGACCATCGTGCCCCCGCAAATCCCCGAGGAAGCCAAGCCGCTCCTTGTCGGGATCATCGACGATCTCGCCACGCTTCAGGCCAGCATCGAGGCGGGCAGTCCGGTCGACCCGGAACTGCTCCAGCGGCTCGACGCCGCCCTTTCCGATTTCGCCGAGCTGCTGGGCATCGATCTCAACCAGGTGCCCACGCTCGATGCACTGCGCCTCATGACCGCCGAGGCGCTGCCCGAGGATGCCGATTTCGTTACCAGGCTGGCGCGGGCGCTCCAGCCGGTTGCCCTCTCGCTCGAGGAAGGCGCGGTCGATGCCGGGCCCGAATTTGCCGACCTGGTCAAGTCTACCGGCGACAAGCTCGCCGCCCTGCTGCAAGCCCTCAACAGCGATGAGATCGCCCCCGAAATGCTGGCCCAGCTCCAGCCCGATGGCGATGCGCCGGTCGACGAGCAATTGCAGGCGGCGCTGGCCCGGCTCACCCAGACGCCCATCGCCGAGGAAGCCGGCTCTCCCCGGCTGGGCGCCGCCGAGCTCACCCTCACCGAACCGGTGCTGACCGGCAAGGCCAATGCCGAGGCGCGCCTTTCCGACGAGCCGCAGCCCGAGGCCGATCCGGCCAGGCCCAGCCAGAAACCCGACGAACCGGTAGAAGCAAGGCCCGAGCCGGCCCAGAAGGATCGCCCGGTCCCCGACGCCCGCGCTGCCGCTGCTCCGGCCGCGGCTACCGACGCCCCCGATCCGCAGGTCGGCACGCAGCCGGCGCAAGTGGCGCGGGCCGATGCCATTGCGCCGCGCGTGGTGCAGGCCGGCTACCAGACCAGCCAGCAGCAGCTCAACCTGCCTCAACTCGCCTTCGAGATCGTCCGCCAGGTGAGCGAGGGCAATACCCGCTTCCAGATCCGGCTCGATCCGCCCGAACTGGGCCGCATCGATGTCAAGCTCGATATCGATGCCGGCGGCCGCATCAATGCCCGCCTTACCGTTGAAAAGGCCGAAACCCTCGACCTGATGCAGCGCGACCAGCGCGCGCTGGAGCGGGCCCTGCAACAGGCCGGGCTCGACGGCAACAAGACCAATCTTGAATTTTCCCTGCGCCAGAACCCCTTCGGGGGTGGCCAGCAGGGCCGGGACGGCGATGAGCGCCTGCCGCTCTTTGCCGAGGAAGCATCGGGCGAGGCCGATGACAGCGCTCCGCCCCTGGTCAATCTTTACCGCGGCAATCTCAGTGCCAGCGGCGTCAACATCATCGCGTAAGGAGTAGATGTCATGGCCGTCAGCGGCGTTTCAGGCACTTCCGGCACCAGCCAGTCGACATCCCGCACCACCATTGCGGAAAACTTCGACACCTTTCTCAATATCCTCACCACCCAGCTCAAGAACCAGAACCCCCTGGATCCGATGGACACCAATCAGTTCACGGCCCAGCTGGTGCAGTTCACCGGCGTCGAGCAGCAGCTCAAGACCAACCAGTTTCTCGAAACCCTGCTGCTGACCAGCCAGAGCACGGCCAAGACCGACGCCGTCTCCTATATCGGCAAGCAGGTGACCGCGAGCGGCAGGACCGGCTCGCTCACCGACGACGAGGCGGTGTTCTGGGCCTATAACGCCCCGCAAAACGTCGCCAATGCCACCGTGACCATCAAGAACTCAAGCGGACAGGTGGTCTATACCGAAACCGGCTCGCTGGCCGCAGGCGCCGGCACCTTCCGCTGGGACGGTGTCGGCAGCGATGGCGCCATGAAGCCCAATGGCGTCTATACCATCGATATCCAGGGCACCAATGTGCAGGGCAAGTCGGTCAATGTCAGCACCTCCACCCTGGGCATCGTCACCGCCGTCGATTTTTCCGGCGAGGTGCCCATGCTGACGATCGGCAATACCAAAGTGGCCATTTCCGACATCACCGATGTGCGCATCGCCCCCAGCACGACCACGCCCCCAGCAAACGACACCGGTTCGGACACGGAAGAAAACGAGGACGCCTGAGGCCCTTGCGCGCTTACGGCAGGCTGCTGACGCCCCGCCTCGGCGGGGCGCGCCGCATTGAGGGCGCATGAATCAATCCCTTGAAATGAAACGCCATTCTTAACGTGTTGTAAGTTTCCCCTTAGTCGATTTTTAAGGCCGTTGGCCTAGTCTACTGAACATATGGTCAGGTTCAGTAGAGAGTAAAATGACCGTACAGATGCGTCCACGCGTTAAGTACGTTATCGGACCGGACGGAAGTCCGCTCACGATTGCAGACCTTCCCCCCGCCAATACGCGGAGGTGGGTCATCCGCCGCAAAGCCGAAGTCGTCGCTGCCGTTCGCGGCGGGCTGCTGAGCCTCGAAGAGGCCTGCGACCGCTATACACTCAGCGTCGATGAATTCCTCAATTGGCAGGCTGCCATCGACAAGCACGGCCTCGCCGGCTTGCGCACCACCTGGATTCAGCACTACCGCGAAGGCTGATCCCGGGCGGCATCGCCTTCCGTTCAAAGCTCACCGGGCTTCCCGGTGGGCTTTTTTGCGTTTTGGCGTCGCCCTTCACCCTTTTCTAAGCATCCTCGGCATTTTCTGCCGGAATTCGCAAACTGCAACATCGAGTTAATACAATGTTTACCATCGGCTAGGTAATTTTTGCCCAGCGGTCGTGCGGCGCCTTTGCGTTGCAAGGGGGGCCGATTCTAGATCGAGTGCAGGCGTGGACAAACTTACCCAGCTGATCGACCGCATAGGCCTTCCGCGCCTGGCAGCCATGGCTGTCGTCGCCGTGCTCATGCTCGGCTTTTTCGCCTTCCTGATCATGCGGGCGCAGACGCCCAATCTCGCACCGCTCTATACCGGCCTCAGCCTCGAGGACTCCTCGGCCATCGTCAGCGAATTGCAGACGATGAACGTGCCTTTCGAATTGCGCGGGGAAGGCGACACCATCCTCATTCCCCGCGACCAGATCACCACCGTGCGCATGTCGCTGGCCGGCGCCGGCCTGCCCCAGCGCGGCCAGGTGGGCTATGAAATCTTCGACGAGCAATCCACGCTCGGCGCCACCAGTTTCGTGCAGAACATCAACAATGTCCGCGCGCTGGAAGGGGAACTGGCGCGCACCATCTCCTCGCTGGCCCGCATCAAGTCGGCCCGGGTGCATCTGGTTCTGCCCGAGCGCGAGCTGTTCCGGCGCGAGCGCACCGACCCCTCTGCCTCCATTGCCCTGTCGGTGCGCGGCCAGCTGTCCACCAGCGAAATCCGCGCCATCCAGCACATGGTCGCCTCCGCCATCGAAGGGCTGACCCCCTCGCGCGTGTCCATTGTCGATGATCAGGGCAATTTGCTGGCCTCGGGCACCGCCGACGACGCCGAAAGCGTCATCGCCGGCCAGGCCGCCGAGCGCACGCTGAGCTTCGAGAATCGCCTGCGCACCCGCGTCGAGGATATGCTGGCCAATGTCGTCGGCGCCGGCCGGGCCCGCGTCGAGGTCAGCGCCGAGATCGACTTCAACCGCTCCACCACCACTCAGGAGACCTTCGACCCAGAAAGCCAGGTGGTGCGTTCGAGCCAGCTGCGCGAAACCGAGACCCTGAGCGGAGGCGACAACGGCCAGGTAACCGTGGCCAACGAGCTGCCCGGCGCCAGCCAGAACAACGGGCTGGCCGGCGTCACCGACCAGGGCAAGACCAGCGAGGAAATCACCAATTACGAAATTTCCAAGACCACCCAGACGGCCGTGACCGAAGCCGGCGCCATCAAGCGCCTGTCGGTGGCCGTAGTGGTCGACGGGGTCTACGCCACCGATTCGAGCGGAGCCACCACCTATGCGCCGCGCTCGGCCGACGAAATCAGCCAGATATTGACGCTGGTGCGTTCGGCCGTGGGCTACTCGGCCACGCGCGGGGACAGCGTCGAAGTGGTCAACATGCAGTTCGCCGAGCGCCCCGAACTGGCTACCCCCGGCACCGACGGCAATGGCGGCCTTCTCGACTTCACCCGCGACGACCTGATGAATGGCGCCGAAATGGCGGTGACCCTGCTGATCTCGCTGGCGCTGGTCTTCTTCGTCATGCGCCCCCTGCTGCGCAAGGTGCTGACGCCCGAGAGCCAGCCACTGGCCCTGCCCCCGGCGGCCGAACTGGGCCAGCATGGCGTTCTGGGCGCCGATGGCGCGGTGATCGCCGACCTGTCCGAGCCCGAACAGGAGCGCGACAAGACCCCCGCCTGGGTGGCCAATGCCAAATCCATGGGCGAAACCCAGCTGCAGACGCTCAAGACCGTCGGCACGCTGGTCGAGGAAAACCCCCGCCAGGCCGCCCTTATCGTGCGCGACTGGCTCGGTAGCGCGGCGTGACGCAGATGGCACTGGCAACCACCACCGATCCGATGGATCCCTCAAACCTCACTGGCAACAAGCAGCTGGTGATGGGCGACGACACCAATCAGCGCGTCCTCACCGGCGACGAAAAAGCGGCGGCGCTGCTGCTCGCCCTCGGCCCCGACTATGGCAAGCCGATCTTCGACGAGCTGGACGAGCTCGAGGTCAAGCAGCTCAGCCGCGCCATGGCCCGCCTCGGCCCGATCACCCAGGAAATGCTGGATGATCTGATGATCGAATTCGTCACCACCATTTCCTCCAACGGCTCGCTTTCGGGCAATACCGATTCCACCGAGCGCCTGCTGCTGAGCTTCCTGCCGCAGGAAAAGGTGGATTCCATCATGGAGGAAATCCGCGGACCGGCCGGCCGCAATATGTGGGAGAAGCTCTCCAACGTGCAGGCCGACGTGCTGGCCGCCTATCTCAAGAACGAATATCCCCAGACCATCGCGGTGGTGCTTTCCAAGATCGCCACCGACCATGCCAGCCGCGTTCTGGCCGTCCTGCCCGAAGAACTGGCCATGGACGTGGTGCAGCGCATGCTGGGGCTTGACCCGGTGCAGAAGGAAATCCTCGAAAAGATCGAGACCACGCTGCGCACCGAATTCATGTCCACGCTCAACCATTCCAAGCGCCGCGACAGCCATGAGCAGATGGCCGAGATCTTCAACAGCTTCGACCGCCAGACCGAGGCGCGATTCCTCACCACGCTCGAAGAGCAGAACCGTGACGACGCCGAGCGCATCAAGGCGCTGATGTTCACCTTCGAGGACCTGGCCAAGCTCGAATCTTCGGCCATCCAGACCCTGCTCACCAAGATGGACAAGAAGGACCTGGCCATGGCGCTCAAGGGCGC
>NZ_JAUCDN010000079.1:0-11685 GCF_034675085.1 Devosia sp. | reverse complement strand
GAAGGCTGCTGCTCTATCCAGCTGAGCTACGGGACCGGCGCAGATGGCCCATTTAAAGCATTTCTGCGCAACGGAAACCTTCTTCTTGCGCTCAAACAGGCCCGCCGGGGCGGGAAGGGCGGGGCAGCCGGGCCGTGGTGCCCCGCACGATCAATTCGGAGCTGAGCACCATATACATCGGCATGCGGCTGCGCGGCGCCCCTTCCGCCAGGTCGATCAGCGCACCGGCAGCGATCCGCCCCAGTGCTTCGCGCGGCTGGCGCATGGTGGTGAGCCGCGGCCAGATATGCGAGGCCACCGTCAAATCGTCGAAGCCGACCACCGAAATGTCACGCGGGCATTCGATGTCGTGCTGGCGCAGCCCCGAGAGAAAGCCGATGGCACTTTCGTCATTGGCGGCGAAAATCGCCGTCGGCCGTTCCTCCAATGCCATGAACAACTGCGCCGCCGCCCAGCCCGATTCCATGGTGAACCGGCCGGGAAGCATCCAGTCGGGATGGCAGGATAGGCCTGCTTCCGCCAGCGCCTTGCCAAAGCCCCCGGCGCGCTCGCCAGTCAGTACATTGCCTTCCGGCCCGCGAATATGGCCAATTCGGCAATGGCCGAGATCGATGAGGTGGCGCGTCGCCCGTTCGGCGGCAAAGCTATTGTCGGTCTTGACCGTGTGAAAGGGAGCGTGAGGAATTTCCTCGCATACCACGATCAGCGGCATCGGGCTCTGGTCATTGGCCAGCATGCGCAGGTGCCGCAGATCCACCGCCCCGTCGAAGAGCAGGAGCCCGTCCACCCGGTTGGAGAGGAAATAGTCGCGCATGCGCCGGCCCGAATCGTCGCCCGAAAACCGGTTTGTGACGAGAACGCCATAGCCGCGCGCCGCCGCCTCCCGTTCGATGGCGTCCAGAATGGTGGAAAAGAACGGATTGCGGATATCGGGAAGGGCGACGAGGATGGTCCGGGCGGTTTTCTGCCGCAGCGAGCGGGCCGACTGGTTGGGTGTATACCCCGTGATCCGCACGGCCTCGGAAATCCGCGCCCGCGTCGCCTCGCTCACCCTCTCGGGGCGCGACAGCGCGCGGCTGACAGTGGCGGTGGAAACCTCCGCGAACTGCGCAACATCCTGAATCGTCGGCGTTTTCTTGGTCAAAGACACACCGGCAGCGCTCCCTGTCGCTGTGAGCTATGCAATCGATCTAAATCGATCTTGACAGGGGCGCAAGCCATGTACGAAACTAATGAAATCGATTGCAGAGATTTCGCGGGGCGAAAGATGCAATCGATTACACAGCCAGCTTGGGATGCCTCATCAGAAGTCACCCCTGCGGCTGGCAGTTTCGCGGGGGCGTTCCGCTCCAAGTGATCGTTGGGAGGACATTGTTATGAAGAAATTTGCAGTGGTTGCCGCTATGGCGACCGCTTTGCTCGGCTCCACCGCTTCCTATGCGGCTGAGCTGGAAGTGACCCACTGGTGGACTTCGGCCGGCGAGGCTGCGGCTGTGGCCGAATTCGCCCGCGTCTTCGAAGAAGAGACCGGCAACACCTGGAAGGACAGCGCCCTTTCCGGTTCGGGCACCGGCGCCAACCCGGTCATCATCAGCCGCATCATCGGCGGCAACCCGATGGGCGCTACCCAGATGAATACCGGCCGCGACGCCGAAGAGCTGATCCAGGCCGGCCTCATCCGCGACCTGACCCCGATTGCTGACGAGCTGGGCGTCAAGGACTTCTACGTCGACCAGTCGCTGCTCGAGCCGTGCACCTATGACGGCAAGATCTACTGCTTCCCGGTCAACATCCACTCGTGGGACTGGCTGTGGCTCTCCACCAAGGCCTATGAAAAGATCGGCCAGCCGGTTCCGAAGGACTGGAACGAATATGTCGCCTCCTGGCCCGCGCTTCAGGCCGCCGGCATCCTGCCGTTCGGCCTGGCCACCGGCTGGCCCTTCTCGGGCATTCCGGGCGTGCTGATGGCCGGCATCGGCGGCTCCGACCTGCTGATCGCCGTCAACCGCGACAAGGATGCCGAGGCCGTTCGCAGCCCCGAATTCCGCAAGGTCGCCGAGGCGCTCGATCATCTGCGCAGCGTGATTTCGCCCGACACCCTGGTCCCGACCTTCGGTGACGTGGGCAACCAGCTGCTCGAAGGCACCGCGGCCGGCAATATCCATGGCGACTGGCTGCAGGGCGACCTGCAGGTGGCTGGCGGCGTCCCCGGCGTGGACTATGAATGTCTGCCGGCGCTCGGCCTGGGCACCCAGCTCAGCGGTGGCGGCGACTCCTTCTACTTCCCGGTCCTGCCCGAAGGCACCGACCAGGCGGTGATCGACGCCCAGACCGAACTGGCCAAGATCGTGATCTCGCCGGAAGCCCAGCTTGCCTTCAACCTCAAGAAGGGCTCCATGCCGATCCGCACCGACATCGACCTGTCGGGCGCCAATGCCTGCATGAAGAAGGCTCTCGACCTGCTCGGCAATGGCCTGCTGCCCTCGGGCGACTTCGCGCTCTCCAGCGACACCCAGCAGCAGCTTCAGGACCTCAACACCGAGTTCCTCGATGACGATGGCATCACCGTCGATGATTATATCGAGCGCTATGCCTCGATCATCGAGCAGGCGGACTAAAAGTCCGGTTGCGCGGTGAGCTGAGTTCTCAACGCTGAAAAGTGGTCGGCCTTGCTCGACAAGGTCGGCCACTGCCCTATGGAGAGACCCAATGGCGGACACAGCCGTTCATGCAGGGGAGGGCGCTGGAACGGTCGTCCGGCCCGGCTTCCTCAAGAAGACCTTCCTACACAACTTGCCCGCCAAGATCGCCGCCGTGCCGATGATGGCCACCGTGATCATCGTTTTCGTCGGCTGTACGCTCTGGACGATCTATTACTCCTTCACCAATTCCAAGCTCCTGCCGACCGGCAAGTTCGTCGGCTTCGACCAGTATGAACGCCTGTTCGCCACATCGCGCTGGAACATCTCGGTCACCAATCTGATTTCCTACGGCATCATGTCGCTGGTGTTCACCCTGGTGCTCGGCTTCCTGCTCGCGGTTCTGATGGACCAGAAGATCCGCTTCGAAAGCGCCTTCCGCACCATCATGCTCTATCCTTTCGCCCTCTCCTTCATCGTCACCGGCCTGGTCTGGCAATGGATCATGAACCCCACGCTGGGCCTTCAGGGCACCATGCGCAATCTGGGCTTTGAATGGTTCACCTTCGACTGGATCGCCAATTCCCGCATGGTGCTGTTCGCCCTGCTCATCGCCGGGCTCTGGCAGGGCGTCGGCTTCTGCATGGTGCTGATGCTCGCCGGCCTGCGTGGCGTTGATGAGGAAATCTGGAAGGCCGCGCGCGTCGACGGCATTCCCACCTGGCGCACCTATATTTCGGTGGTGCTGCCGATGATGCGCGGCGTACTGGTCACCGCCCTGGTGCTGATCGGCTCTGGCATCGTCCGCCTTTACGATCTGGTGGTCGCGCTCACCAATGGCGGCCCCGGCATCTCCTCGGAAGTGCCCGCCAAATACGTCTACAACTACATGTTCTCGGGCGGCAATATCGGCCAGGGTCTGGCCGCCGCCACCATGATGCTGCTCACCGTGGTTATCATCATGATCCCCTGGGTCTACCTCGAATTCGGCGGAAAGGGGCGTCGCTCATGAGCCAGATAGCAACCACGGCCGGGTCCCTGCCACAAGCCGGTCACGGCGCCGGCATCGAGCCGCGCGGGCCCCGCCCCAAACCATTCTTTACCCCGAAAAAGATCATCATCTACTCCGTGCTGGTGCTCTTTTCCTTCTACTTCCTGTTCCCGCTCTACGTGATGGTGGTGACGTCGTTCAAGACGATGCCCGAAATCCGCTTCGGCAACATTTTCGCCTTTCCCGGCCAGATCAATTTCGATGCCTGGATCAAGGCCTGGACGTCAGCCTGCACGGGCCTTACCTGCGAGGGGTTGTCGCCAGGCTTCTGGAATTCGGTGAAGATCACCATCCCGTCCACCATCGTTTCGATCTTCATCGCAGCGGTGAATGGCTATGCGCTGGTCAATTGGCGCTTCAAGGGGTCGGAAGTCTTCTTCGCCATCCTGATTTTCGGCTCCTTCATTCCCTATCAGGTGTTCCTCTACCCGCTGGTGATGATCACCCGCCAACTGGGCATTTTCGGCACCCTGCAGGCCGTCATCCTCGTGCACACCGTGTTCGGCATGCCGATCCTGACCCTGCTGTTCCGCAATTACTTCGCCTCGCTGCCTCAGGAGTTGTTCAAGGCGGCGCGTGTCGACGGGGCAGGGTTCTGGCGCATTTTCTTCGAGATCATGCTGCCCATGTCGCTGCCCATCTTCGTGGTGGCGCTGATCCTGCAAGTCACGGGCATCTGGAACGACTTCCTGTTCGGCGTCGTCTTTGCCGGCACGCAGAACTACCCGATGACCGTCCAGCTCAATAATATCGTCAATTCGGCGCAGGGCACGCCGGAATACAACGTCAATATGGCTGCCACCGTGCTGACCGGACTCGTTCCGCTCATCATCTACTTCGTGTCCGGCAAGCTCTTCGTCCGCGGTGTCGCCGCCGGCGCCGTAAAGGGATAATTCAGATGCAATCCAGCGTTTCCATCCGCGATCTTTCGCTGAGCTTCGGCAGCGTGAAGGTGCTTGAGCATCTCGACCTCGAAATCGCGCAGGGGGAGTTCATCGTCCTGCTCGGTCCCTCGGGCTGCGGCAAGTCTACCCTGCTCAATTGCATTGCCGGCCTTCTCGATGTCTCCGACGGCCAGATCTTCATCAATGGTAAGAACGTCACCTGGGAAGAGCCCAAGGATCGCGGCATCGGCATGGTGTTCCAGTCCTACGCCCTCTATCCGCAGATGAGCGTGGAAAAGAACCTTTCCTTCGGCCTGCGCGTCGCCGGCATGCCGAAGGAGGAAATCAACCAGCGCGTCAGGCGCGCCGCCGAAATCCTGCAGATTGAGCCTCTGCTCAACCGCAAGCCGGCCAATCTTTCCGGCGGACAGCGCCAGCGTGTAGCCATCGGCCGTGCTCTGGTGCGCGACGTGGACGTGTTCCTCTTCGACGAGCCCTTGTCCAATCTCGACGCCAAGCTGCGCTCGGACCTGCGCGTCGAGATCAAGCGGCTTCATCAGCGCCTCAAGAATACCATGATCTACGTGACCCACGACCAGATCGAGGCGCTAACCCTGGCCGACCGCATCGCCATCATGAAGAATGGTGTTATCCAGCAGCTTGCCGATCCGCACACGATCTATAACCGGCCGACCAATCTCTATGTGGCCGGCTTCATCGGCTCGCCCTCGATGAATTTCATTGAAGGGGCGCTTCAGGGCAGTGATTTCCTGGCCAATGACGGCACCGCCATCCCCGTCGGCAGTTATGAGTTCCTGGCCGGGCGCGGCAGCGATGCCAAGGCCGTATTGGGCATTCGCCCCGAGCATATCTTCCTGGGCGAAGCGGCCCATGCCATGCCGTTCCGCACTGATGTCGAAATCGAGATCGTCGAACCCATGGGCTCGGAAACCCTGGCCTGGACCCGGCTGGCCGGCGTTCCCGTCACCTTCCGGTGCAGCAGCGACATCCCGCTGCGGGTGGGTGACAAGGTCAATATCGGGTTCGATGTGGCGCGCGGCTCCATCTTCGACGCCGAAAGCACCGACCGCCTGTAAGAGGCGAGATTCTTCCGGTGGCGCCTCGGCGCCGCCGGTTCCGCGCGCCAATATTACTATTGCGGCGGCGGACCTGCCCGTTGGGCGCGATCGGCCGGGAGAAGTGGGATAAGCCATTGCTCCAGCCCGGCTGCGCCAGCCGATAAACTTCAAGAGGCCCCAAATGACCGAGCTGTCATTCCAACTTTATAGCGCTCGCAACTATCCCAACCAGGCCGAGTTTCTCGGCAAGCTCGCCGAGCTTGGCTACAAGCAGGTGGAAGGCTTTGGCGGGCTTTATGCCGACGCCGCCGGCCTGGCAGCCACGCTCAAGCAGAACGGGCTGACCATGCCGACCGGCCATTTCGGCCTCGACCAGCTCCAGGACACCGCCAGCGCGCTCAAAATCGTCGAGACCCTTGGCATCAAGCGCATCTATTGCCCCTTCATCATGCCCGACCAGCGCACCGCCGACGATTCGGGCTGGGTCAAGCTGGCCGAGACCCTTGCCGGCCTCGGCGAGATCTTCACCCGGGAAGGTTACGGCTTCGGCTGGCACAATCACGACTTCGAATTCGTGCCCACCACCTCGGGGCGCCTGCCCATGGACATCATCCTGGAAACCGCGCCCGCGATCGAATGGGAATGCGACGTTGCCTGGGTGGTGCGCGGCAAGGCCGATCCGATCGCCTGGTTCGACCGCTATGGTGGGCGCATCAGCGCCGTCCATGTGAAGGATATCGCCCCCGCCGGCCAGAATGCCGACGAGGATGGCTGGGCCGATGTGGGCCATGGCGTGCTCGACTGGAACAATCTGATCGGCAAGGTGCAGGCCAAGACCAAGGCGCAGTATTTCGTCGCCGAACACGACAAGCCCTCCGATGAACTGCGCTTCGCCTCGCGGTCCATCGCAACCGCCAGCAAGTGGAAGTAAGCTGAAATGGCAAAGACCTTTGGCGTCGGCATCATGGGTGCCGGCAATATTTCCAGCGCCTATCTGCGCCTCGCGCCCCTATTCAAGGGGCTCGAGGTGCGCGCCGTGGCGGACATCATTCCCGAGGCCGCGAAGAAGCGTGCCGAGGAATTCGGCGTCGCTGCCCAGACCCCTGACGAAATGCTCAAGAACAGCGAGCTGGACGTCATCGTCAACCTTACCATCCCGGCCACCCATTACGGGGTGTCCATGGATATCATCTCGGCCGGCAAGCACGCCTATTCGGAAAAGCCCTTCGTGCTCAGCCTCGAAGAAGGCATGGCGCTGAAAAAAGCCGCCGACGACCGCAATCTCAAGGTGGGTTCGGCTCCCGACACCTTCCTGGGCGGCGCGCACCAGCAGGCCCGCGACATTATCGACAGCGGCAAGCTCGGCAAGATCATGAGCGGCACCACCCATGTGATGAGCCGCGGCATGGAGCATTGGCATCCCAATCCCGACTTCTTCTTTCAGCCTGGCGCCGGCCCGATTCTCGACCTGGGACCCTATTACGTCACCGAACTGATCCATCTGCTCGGGCCGGTAAAACGCCTTTCCGCTTTCACCAACATGGCGCGCACCGAGCGCGAGGTGACCGCGGAAGGCCCGTTCAAGGGCACCTTCGTCAAGGTGAACACCCCAACCACCATTCATGGCGTGCTCGAATTCGTTTCCGGCGCCATCGTCACCATCGGCGCAAGCTGGGACGTGGCGGCCCATGGCCATCACAATATCGAGCTTTACGGCACCGATGGCTCCATCTTCGTGCCCGACCCGAACTTCTTCGGCGGCGAACTGGTGACGGCCAATATTGCCGGCGAACGCAGTCCGGTGACGCCCTGGGACCATCCTTTCGGCAAGCCGAACCAGGAGTTGGATACGCCCCATCCGCGCGCCAATTATCGCACGGCGGGCCTGGCCGATATGATCGCCTCCATCGATGGCGGCTACACCGCCCGCTGCGGGCTCGATGTGGCCCTGCATGCGGTGGATGTGATGACCAGCCTTCTCAAGGCCGGTGAAAGCGGGCAGGTGCTGACCCTGTCGACCACCTGCGAACGGCCCAAGGCGTTGACCCCGGCTGAGGCCCAGGCCCTGCTCAGATGAAGGACGTGCCTCATTGACAGGCGGGCCATGTCGGCCGACCCTATTGGCGACACGCGCGGCAGGCGGCGGTTACGCGTCGCCTGTTTGCTTGAACGAGGCAGAAAACCGAGGCGCCATGCGCCCTTAAGAGGAGAAGATCGATGCGCACCATTAAGGGGCCAGCCATTTTCCTGGCCCAGTTCGCCGGCGACAAGGCACCATTCGACACGCTGGATAATATTTGCAAGTGGGCAGCCGGCCTTGGCTACAAGGGTGTGCAGATTCCCACCTGGGTATCGAGCTTCATCGACCTCGAAAAGGCAGCCAATTCGAAAACCTATGCCGACGAAATCAAGGGCATAGTGAACAGTCACGGGCTGGAGATCACCGAACTGTCCACCCATCTCCAGGGCCAGCTCGTCGCCGTCCATCCCGCCTATGACACCGCTTTCGATGGTTTCGCGCCCGCCCATCTGCATGGCAATCCCAAGGCGCGGACGGAATGGGCAATCCAGACGCTCAAGCACGCCGCCAAGGCATCGCAAAATCTCGGCCTCAAGGCGCATGCTACCTTTTCGGGCGCTTTGGCCTGGCCCTATGTCTATCCCTGGCCGCAGCGCCCGGCAGGGCTTGTCGAAGAAGCCTTCGACGAGTTGGCGCGGCGCTGGACGCCCATTCTCAATGCCTTCGATGAAGCCGGCGTCGATGTCTGCTACGAGATCCATCCCGGCGAAGATCTGCATGATGGCGTTTCTTACGAGATGTTCCTCGAGCGCGTGAACAACCACAAGCGCGCCAACCTGCTCTACGATCCGAGCCACTTCGTGCTCCAGCAGCTCGATTATCTCGACTATATCGACATCTACAAGGATCGCATCCGTGCCTTCCACGTGAAGGATGCCGAGTTCAATCCCACGGGACGCCAGGGCGTCTATGGCGGCTTCCAGTCCTGGGTGAACCGGGCCGGGCGCTTCCGTTCGATCGGCGACGGCCAGGTGGATTTCCCGGCCATCTTCGCCAAGATGGCCGCCAATGATTTCGACGGTTGGGCGGTGCTGGAATGGGAATGCGCGCTCAAGCATCCCGAAGATGGCGCGCGCGAAGGGGCAGAGCTCATTAAGAGCTACATCATCCGCGTCACTGAGCACGCCTTTGACGATTTCGCCGCCGGCGGCACCGACAAGGCCGCCAATCGCAAGATGCTGGGTCTTTCGTGAGCGGAACAGGGAGAACGCAAAATGGCTGAAAATGGCGCAAGGCGGATTCGCCTGGGCATGGTCGGCGGCGGCACGGGAGCCTTTATTGGCTATGTGCACCGCGTCGCCTCGCGCATTGACGGTGATTACGATCTGGTGGCGGGCGCGCTCTCGTCCCGCCCCGAAATCGCAAAGGAATCCGGCCGCAATCTGGGGCTGTCAGAGGATCGTATCTATACCTCCTATGAGGAAATGGCCCGTGCCGAGGCCACCCGGCCCGACGGCATCGAGGCGGTCTCCATCGTCACGCCTAATAACATGCACTACGGCCCCGCCAAGGCTTTCCTGGAGGCCGGCATCCACGTGATCTGCGACAAGCCGCTGACCTCGACGCTGGACGATGCCAGGAAGCTGGCCGAAATCCAGCCCAAGAACGGCGCCAAATTCCTGCTCACCCACAACTACACCGGCTATCCGCTGGTGCGGCAGGCGCGCGAACTGGTGGCCTCGGGCGCACTGGGCAGATTGCGCGTGGTGCAGGTGGAATATCCGCAGGACTGGCTGACCGAAGCGGCGGGCGACGACAACAAGCAGGCCGCCTGGCGCACCGATCCGGCCCGCTCCGGCGCCGGTGGCGCCATCGGCGATATCGGCACCCATGCCTATAATCTCGCCCGCTTCGTTACCGGCCTCAGGACCGAGGCGGTGTCGGCCGATCTCACCAGCTTTGTGCCCGGCCGCCAGCTCGACGACAATGTCCACATCATGCTGCGCTTCGAAGGCGGCGCCCGGGGCATGCTCTGGGCCAGCCAGGTGGCCGTGGGCAATGAAAACGGCCTGCAATTGCGTGTCTATGGCGAAAAGGGGGGCCTCGAATGGCGTCAGGACAACCCTAATTACATGTGGTTCACCGAATTCGGTAAGCCCAGGCAATTGCTGACGCGTGGCGGCTCCATCTCCGTGCCGCCGGCGGCGTCGATGAATGTGCGCATTCCCTCCGGTCATCCCGAAGGCTATCTGGAAGCATTCGCGACGCTGTACAGCCAGTTCGCCGCCGTCATTCGCGGGGAAGGGGCGGCCTATGAGCCATTGCTGCCCTCCCTTGCCGATGGCGTGGAAGGCATGCAGTTCATCATGGCTTCGGTGCAGTCGAGCCGCGACGATGGCAAGTGGACCAGGCTGAGCGCAGTCTGACCCGCCGAATTTCTTCCGGAGGCCCTGGCGGCCTCCGGCCTCACTGGATGCGCTCGACCTCGTATCCGGCAGCCTCGAGCAGGGCGATGACATTGTCCTCGCCCACCAGATGGCCGGCGCCGACGATCACCAGCGCACGTTCGTCATTGGCCAGCATTTCTTCCAGTACGGGAACCCAGTTCCGATTGCGCGCATAGAGCAACCGGTCGAGAAAAGCGTCCTCGAAGCCGCCCATCTCCATCTGGAAAAGGGGAGCCAGCCGCTCCGGCGTGCCCTCCACCCAGCTCCGCAGCATCTTGCTCATCATCTTGGGCAGCGCGTCGATTTCCACAAGCGTGCTGGAAAGCATGGCGATTTGCTCCTCCTCGGGCGCGGCGGACAACACGTCGAGCTGTTCTGCGCCGCTCTCCAGAAACCGCATCGGCCGATTTTCGAGATCGGCCTCCAGCGCCAGCTCAACACCCTTGCTGCTGAAGCCGGTGGCTTCCAGCGCCGCAGCGCTTATGGTGTTGGCCGCCATCCAGGGGCGCATGGCCAAGACCGGGCCCACCGGCATGCCGATCTTGTCCAGCTCCACGCGCAGAAGGGCTTCCGTCTCGGCATCGATGCGGTCGGTCAGCAGCGTGCCATCGGTATAGATCCCGCGCGCGAAGGCCTGCGCACCCAGTTGCGCCATGGCCATGGCGCTCACATCGGTTTCAAAAACCACGAATTCCGCCTCGGCCAGGGTGGTGTCGAATTCCGGTGTCCGCCATTGCGTTCCGTCCGGCAGGATGTGGAAGGAGCCGAAAATCCTGATGGCGCTGTCCGCATCGCGCACCTCCCACAGGGCAGGAGCCGCCATGGCGGGCAGGGCCGGAACCAGCGCGCCGGCAAGCATGATGAGGGAGCGGGCGATGTGCTGCATGGGCTTCTCCTTGCCCGCTCATCCTGCCAGATGAAGCGATCCGGGCCAAAGACCATTTCGCCTCACCGGATCAATAAAAAAAGCGCCGCAATTGCTTGCAGCGCCTGGGTGGGACGAACGCGCCGGCGCTCAATGCGTCCAGGGCGTCCTGCGGTCGGAGCGGAAGTTGTCGGGATAGCTGGCGCGCTGGACGGTCGCGTCGTGGGCGGGCTGCACCACATAAGCAATGCCGTTCTTTTGCGCGTAGGTCTCGGCCTGCTCCTGGGTTTCGAAGTTCAGCTGCACCTGCTGGCGGGTGTCGCCGGAAGAGATATAGCCCATGAGCGGGTCGATTTCGCGCGGAGCGGCCGGCTCATACACCAGCACCCAATTGCGGGAATTGCCTTTTCCCGACTGCATGGCATTACGGGCCGGGCGATAAATGCGGGCGGTCATGCAAGGTCCTCAACACGTTGCCTAACGCGGCGAATGATGGTCGGAGTACAAAGATTCGAACTTTGGACCCCCGGTTCCCAAAACCGGTGCTCTACCAGGCTGAGCTACACTCCGAGATCGCCATTCCGTTAGCCTGTTCGCCGGCAAAGGGCAAGCGCGCCGATGGGGTGCCGCGCTATTGACGGCGCAGCTGTCGCCGCGCACAAACCATGCCATGATCGATCTCACCAAGCGCTGGCCCCTG
>NZ_JAUCDN010000078.1:0-11734 GCF_034675085.1 Devosia sp. | reverse complement strand
TGATCTTCGGGGGCAGCCAGGGGGCCAAGGCGCTGTCCGACATCGTGCCCGCCGCTATCGCCCAGGTGCCCGAGACGTTGCGCCAGCGCCTGGTCATCGTCCAGCAATGCCGCGAGGAAGATCTCGACCGGGTGGCCGAGGCCTATCGGCAGGCCAAGGTCAATGTCGAGCTGGCGGCCTTCTTCACCGACCTGCCCGAGCGCATCGCCCAGGCCCATCTGGTCATTGGGCGTTCGGGCGCCTCCACCATCGCCGAATTGTGCGTGCTGGGCCGGCCGGCCGTGCTGGTGCCGCTGCCCGGCTCCATCGACAACGACCAGAAGAACAATGCGCTGGTGGTCGAGGCCGCCGGCGGCGGCTGGCTGGCCGAACAGGCCACGCTTACGCCGCAATCGCTTGGCACTCGCCTCACCAATTTGTTATCCGACCCCTCGACCCTCAGCCAGGCCGCCGACGCCGCCCGTTCCCTGGGCCAGCCCCGCGCGGTGGAAAAGCTCGCCGACCTGGCCGAAATGCTGGCGGGCCGCACCCTAGAAGTGGAAAACCGCTCATGAAGATGCCCAGCGATATCGGCCCCGTGCATTTTATCGGCATTGGCGGCATCGGCATGAGCGGCATCGCCGAAATCCTGCACAACCAGGGCTATACGGTCCAGGGCTCGGATGCCGCCGTCAATCCCAATGTGCAGCGGCTGCGCGACATGGGCATCAGGGTCGAAATCGGCCAGAGCGCCGATAATCTGGGCCAGGCCGAGGTGGTCGTGGTGTCTTCCGCCATCAAGAAGGACAATCCCGAGCTGGTCGCCGCCCGCGCCCGGGCGCTGCCCGTGGTGCGCCGCGCCGAGATGCTGGCCGAGATCATGCGCTTCAAGACCGCCATCGCCATTGGCGGCACCCATGGCAAGACCACCACCACCACGCTGGTGGCCACCCTGCTCGACGCCGGCAATCTCGATCCTACCGTCATCAATGGCGGCATCATCAATGCCTATGGCACCAATGCGCGCCTGGGCGGCAGCGAATGGATGGTGGTGGAGGCCGACGAAAGCGACGGCACCTTCGTCAAGCTCCCCGCCGACGTGGCCGTGGTCACCAATATCGATCCCGAGCATCTCGACCATTACGGCGATTTCGAAGGGGTGCGGAAGGCGTTCCACCAGTTCGTCGAGAACGTGCCCTTTTACGGCTTTGCCGTCATGTGCCTCGACCATCCCGAAGTGCAGGCGCTGGTCGGCGAGATCCAGGATCGCCGCGTCATCACCTATGGCCGCAACCCGCAGGCCGATGTGCGCCTGGTCGATCTGGAAACCGTCGACGGCGTCAGCCGCTTCTCGGTGGAAATCCGCGACCGCATCCGCCAGACGCAATTGCGCATCGACGGGCTCGAACTGCCTATGCCCGGCATTCACAACGCTCTCAACGCCACCGCCGCCATCGCCGTGGCCGACCAGTTGCACGTGCCCGCCGAGGCCATCCGCAAGGGGCTCAAGGGCTTTACCGGCGTCAAGCGGCGCTTCACCCGCACCGGGGTGGTCGGCGGCATTACCGTCATCGACGACTATGGCCATCACCCGGTCGAAATCTCCGCCGTGCTGCGGGCGGCGCGCCAGTCGACGCGGCGCGACGTGGTCGCGGTGGTCCAGCCGCACCGCTACACCCGCGTGCGCGACCTGTTCGACGAATTCGCCGCCTGCTTCAACGATGCCGACACGGTCATCGTCGCGCCCATCTATGCGGCGGGCGAGCAGGCCATTGCCGGGGTCACCCATGAGGAACTGGCGGCCCGCATCCGCGCTCGCGGGCACCGCGACGCCCGCGTCATCGATGCCCCCGACCAGCTCGCCCCGCTCCTGGCCGAGCGCGCCGCCGAGGGCGATTACGTCGTCTGCCTGGGCGCCGGCAACATCACCCAATGGGCCGCCGCCCTGCCGGGAGAACTGGCGGCGCTGACGGGCAAGGATGTGGCGTGATGACTACCGCTGGCTCCCCCCTCCCAACCTCCCCCGCAAGGGGGGAGGTGCTCCATCGTATCTTGGGCACCATGCTGCCCAATCCGCCGGCCCAACACCTCCCCCTTGATGGGGGAGGCCGGGAGGGGGTGGGGCCGATGTCCCCTGCCGCTGAAAGGACCACCCCATGACCAAGCATGTCGCCGTTCTCATGGGGGGGTGGTCCAATGAGCGCCCGGTGTCGCTGATGTCGGGCGCCGGCTGTGCCGCCGCGCTGCGGCGGGCCGGCTATCGGGTCACCGAGGTCGATGTCGGGCGCGATGTCGTCGAGGTGCTGCGCGATCTGAAGCCCGATGTGGCCTTCAATGCCCTGCACGGCCCCTTCGGGGAAAGCGGCATGATCCAGGGCGTGCTGGAGCTATTGCAAATCCCCTATACCCATTCGGGCGTTCTGGCCTCGGCCCTGGCGATGAACAAGCACCAGGCCAAGATCGTGTTCAAGGCCGCCGGCATTCCGGTCACCGATCACGTCATCGTCGCGCGCGCCGAGGCGGCCCGCGCCCATGTGCTGCCCCCGCCCTATGTCATCAAGCCCATTGCCGATGGGTCGAGCTTTGGCGTCTTCATCGTCAAGGCCGAGACCAGCCATCCGCCCCAGGAGATCCTGCGCGAGGACTGGACCAGCGGCGAGGAGGTGATGGTCGAGCGCTTCATTCCGGGGCGCGAGCTGACCTGTGCGGTCATGGGCGATGTGGCGTTGGGCGTCACCGAGATCGTCACCGAGCGCAGCTTTTTCAACTACGAAGCCAAATATTCCGAGGGCGGGGCCGTGCATGTGCTGCCGGCGCAGTTGAAACCGAAAATTTACGACAAAGTGCAACAGTTTAGCCTGGCCGCTCACGCGGCTCTCGGCTGCCGGGGCGTGACGCGGTGCGACTTCCGCTACAACGATGCGGCGGGCGAGGACGGGGAACTGGTGCTGCTCGAACTCAATACCCAGCCGGGTATGACGGCGGTGTCCCTGGCCCCCGAACAGGCCGCCCATGCCGGGCATAGTTATGAAGATCTGGTCGCCTGGATGGTGGAGGACGCGAGTTGCAACAGGTAAGGAGCGAGGCTTTTCTCGCCGGTGCGCAGCTGGTCCGGCCGCGCGCGCTGCCTGTGCCTGTCCGTTCTCCGCACCGGCGCGTTGCCGGCAATCTCGGTCGCGCCTGGGTGCTGCACCGCACCGCCATCCTGCGCGGGGCAGGGGTGGTGGCGCTGCTGGCGCTGGCGGGCCTTGCCTATGAGCTGCGCGGGCCGCTGGCGGCGGGTGCGGCCTTCATGGGCGATATGGCCCAGGCGCGTTTCGCCGATGCCGGCATGGCCATTGGCGAGATTTCCATTTCCGGCCAGACGCTGACCAGCGAGCAGGATATTTTCGACGCGCTGGGCATCCAGCCGCATACCGCCACCACCAGTTTCGACGTCGAGGCGGCGCGCCAGCGCATCGCGGCGCTGCCGGCCATCGACAGCGTCACCGTGCGCAAGACCTATCCGGGCGATGTCATCGTTACCGTTACCGAAAAAGTGCCGGTGGCGCGCTGGCGCGTTGATGGCATCACCTTCGTGGTCGATGCCACCGGCGCCCAGATCGGCGAGGATGGCGGGGCCTATGGGGAATTGCCGCTGGTGGTGGGCGATGGCGCCAATGACGACGCGCTGGTGATGATCCGCGCGCTTGATCAATATCCCGAGCTCAAGACCGATCTTGTCGCCCTGTCGCGCATTGCCGACCGCCGCTGGGATCTTATCTACGATACCGGCCTGCGCGTGCAATTGCCCGAGCTGGGGGTGGCCCGCGCCCTGCGCAATCTTGCCCTCTACCAGTCCCATTATCAGTTGCTCGACCGCGACGTGACCATCATCGACCTGCGCGTGGCCCATCTGGTGGCACTGCGCCCGGCCAAGACCGAGGCGGACCTGGAAGCCGACCGCAAGGCCGCCGAAGCGGCATTGAAGCGCCAATTGGCCAGCAGCCGTCCCTATCCCCTGCCGCCGCCCGCCCATCTTTCCCTCCCCAGCCAGACGACGCTTACCCAATGATGACCGATGCCATGACTTCCCGGCTGCGGCCGGTCCAGCCCGGCAAGACCACGCTGGTGGCCGTGCTCGATATCGGCTCGACCAAATTGTGCTGTGTCATCGCGCGCCTCTCGCCCCGCCCCGAGGGCAAGGCGCTGCGCGGGCGCTCCCATCAGGCCGAGGTCATCGGCTTCGGCTACGGCCCCTCCGCCGGGGTCAAGAGCGGCGTCGTCACCGATATTGAAAAGGCCGATCAGGCCATCCGCTCTGTGGTCGGCATGGCCGAGCGCGCCGCCGGGGTGACGCTGGAGACCGTCATCGTCAACGTCACCGCCGGGCGGCTGGGTTCGGAAACCTTCTCCGCCTCGGTGTCGCTCGATGGCGAGGAAGTGGAAAAGGCCGATATTCACCGCGTGCTGCGCGCCGTCAACGAGCGCTCGGTGCGCCCGGAACGCTCCATCATCCACGCGCTGCCCATCGGCTATGCCATTGACGGGCATAAGGGCATTCGCGATCCCAAGGGCATGGTGGGCGACAAGCTCAGCGTCGACGTGGCGGTGGTCAGCGCCGAGACGCTGGCCATGCGCAATCTCGAATTGGTGCTGCATCGCTGCCACCTCCAGATCGAGGCGCTCATCGCCACCCCCTATGCCTCGGGGCTGGCCACGCTGGTCGATGACGAGGCCCAGCTGGGCGTGGCCTGCATCGACTTCGGCGGGGCCACCACCACCGTTTCCGTCTTCAATGACGGGCATCTGGTCTATGCCGACGCCATCGCCATCGGCGGGCACCATCTGACGCTCGACATCGCCCGCCAGCTTTCGGTGGGCATTGCCGATGCCGAGCGCCTCAAGACGCTTTACGGCTCGGTCCTGCCCGGCCAGTCGGACGAGCGCGACCTCATTCCCATCCAGCCGGTGGGGGCCAGCCATGACGAGGCGCCGGGGCAGGTGGCCCGCTCGGTACTCACCCGCATCATGCGCCCGCGCATCGAGGAAATCCTCACCGCCATCCGCGACCGCATGCAGGCCACCGGCATGATGGATGTGTGCGGGCGCCGCTTCGTGCTCACCGGCGGGGCCAGCGAAATGACCGGCCTGCCCGAAGTGGCCCGCCGCACTTTGGCGCGCAATGTGCGCAATGGCCGGCCCATGGGCATTGCCGGGTTGCCCGACATGGCCAAGGGCGCCGCCTTCGCCAGCGTGGCCGGAATGCTCATCTATCCCCAGGTCTGCGCGCAGGAATATGCCGAGCCGCGCAAGAGCCACCGCCTCACCGGCACCGATGGCTATTTCGCCCGCGTCGGCAACTGGTTGCGCACCAGTTTCTGAGGTGGTTGACAGGCGAAGCGAGTGGGGGCACCTAGGCGCTGTCTCTGGCGCTTCGCCATTTTTCGAGAGAAAGCCGATGAACCCCGACAGTCGAAGTTCGACGTCGCCCATGAAAATCGCCTGCCGCGCCTGACGCTTCCGTGCGGGCGGGCCCCATGCGGTCAATGCCCAGGAGTGAAGCCATGCTGCGCTGCTACAAAAGCCATCTCGCCATGCTGGCCGAGGTCGCCCCCGATGCCATCGAGACCACCTCCAATCTGGTCTGGCTCGACCTGCTCAATCCCTCTGCCGAGGAAACGCGCCGGGTGGAGGCGCATCTGGGCATCACCATTCCCACCCGCGCCGAAATGGCCGAGATCGAATTGTCCTCGCGGCTCTATTCCGAGGACGGCGCCGAATTCATGACCATGACGGCGCTGTTCGGGCTCGATACCGACGATCCGGTCAAGGCCGAAGTCACCTTCATCCTCAAGCAGGACGTGCTGGTCAGCGTGCGGTTCGCCGATCCCAAGCCCTTTACCGCCTATCTCATCCGCGCCCAGCGCCCCAATGCCATCCCCTGCGCCACCGGCACAGAGGTGTTCCTGGGGCTTCTGGAATCGCTCACCGACCGCACGGCCGACGCACTGGAAAAGCTGGGCAACGAGATCGACCAGGTGTCGCGCCACGTCTTTCGCCGCAAGAGCACCTCGGCGGAAAAATTCCAGCGCGATCTGCGCTCGGTCATCGAGCAGATCGGGGCCAAGGCCGAGCTTCTGACCATGATCCAGGAAAGCCTAGTCAGCATTTCCCGGCTCACCGCCTATCACGGCGCCTCCACGGTCGGGCCCAGCAAGGCGGCGCGCGACGCGCGGCAATTGGGCAAGCTGGTGCAGCGCGACGCGCTCTCGCTGGGCGAGCATGCGCGCACGCTCACCACCAAGGTCAACTTCCTGCTCGATGCGACGCTGGGGCTGATCAATCTCGAACAGAACCAGATCATCAAGATCTTCTCGGTCGTCGCCGTGGTGCTGCTGCCGCCCACGCTGGTGGGCTCGATCTATGGCATGAACTTCGACATCATGCCCGAATTGCACTGGGATTTCGGCTATCCGCTTTCCCTGGGCCTGATGGTGCTTTCAGCGGTGCTGCCCTATCTCTTCTTCAAGCGTCGCGGCTGGCTCTGAGGGGGCGGGGGTGTTCTCACGCCCCCGCGTAAGCCTTCTGCAAATCGGCCACCACCAGTTTTTTCATCTTCATCATCGCATCCATGGCCCGGCGCGCGCCTTCCGGGTCGGGGCCCAGCACGGTGTCGCGGAACTGGCGGGGCGCCACCTGCCAGGATAGGCCGAAGCGGTCCTTGCACCAGCCGCATTGCCCTTCCGAGCCGCCTTCGGAAATCAGTTTCTCCCAGAAATAGTCCACCTCCGCCTGCCCGTCGCACTCGATCATGAAACTCACCGATTCATTGAAGGCGAAATCGGTCTTGCCGCCATTGAGCAGCATGAATTTCTGCCCTTCCAGCTCGATGACGGCGGTCAGGGGAGGCCGGCCTGGATCGGGGCGGGCGGTCTCGATCAGCCGGGCGGAGGGAAAGGTGCCGGTGTAAAAAGCGATCGCCTCCTCGATGCGGTCGTCGAACCAAAGGCAGGGTGTGATGGTGTTCATTTGCATCTCCTCTTCAAAGCGCTGCTGGGGCGTGGTTAACGCGCCGTCAAAGCGTAACCGGAAAGTGTCGCAAATTGCGTTCACGTTAACGCCGAAGGGGCAATTGTTAGGCTGGGGTTAACGTTTGGCGGGGTAAATCTTTACCAACTCGCCAGTATGGGGCCTTTCATGACCATCAACCTCACCATTCCGGACATTCAGGAACTCAAGCCCCGCATCACCGTATTCGGTGTGGGCGGCGGCGGCGGCAATGCCGTTAACAATATGATCGAATCCGGGCTCGAAGGCGTGGATTTCGTCGTTGCCAATACCGATGCGCAGGCGCTGGCGCTCTCCAAGGCGCAGCGCATCATCCAGCTCGGCGTCGGCGTCACCGAGGGCCTGGGCGCGGGTTCGCACCCCGAAGTGGGCCGCGCGGCCGCCGAGGAAAGCTGGGACGAGATCAACGATCACCTGTCGGGCTCGCATATGGTGTTCATCACCTGCGGCATGGGCGGGGGCACCGGCACCGGCGCGGCTCCGGTCGTGGCCCGCGCGGCGCGCGAGCAGGGCATTCTCACTGTCGGCGTCGTCACCAAGCCGTTCAATTTCGAGGGCAATCGCCGCACGCGTCTGGCCGAGGACGGCATTGACGAGCTGCACCGCCATGTCGACACGCTGATCGTCATCCCCAACCAGAACCTGTTCCGCGTCGCCAACGAGAAGACCACCTTCGCCGATGCCTTCGCCATGGCCGACCAGGTGCTGTTCTCGGGCGTGGCCTGCATCACCGATCTGATGGTCAAGGAAGGCCTCATCAATCTCGACTTCGCCGACGTGCGCGCCGTCATGCGCGGCATGGGCAAGGCGATGATGGGCACCGGCGAGGCTTCCGGCGAGGATCGCGCCCGCCACGCCGCCGAGGCGGCCATTGCCAATCCGCTGCTCGACGATGTGTCGATGCAGGGTGCGCGCGGCCTGCTCATCTCCATCACCGGCGGTCCCGACCTCACCCTTTACGAAGTGGACGAGGCGGCCAGCCGCATCCGCGAGGAAGTGGATGTGGACGCCAATATCATCCTGGGCGCCACCTACGATCCCAGCCTCACCGGCACCATCCGCGTTTCGGTGGTGGCCACCGGCACCGATGCCACCATGGTGCAGGCGCTCGAGCCGGCCAAGCCGCATGCCTCGCGCACGCCGCTGGAAGTGCGCCGCCACGTGCCGGTCGAGCCGACCCGCACCGCCGCCGAGCGCGCGCCCATCGCCACTCCGGTGATGTCGCAGGCGCTCGAGCATGAGGTCGAGGCCGCCGTGGCCGAGGCGTTCAGCGCCAATCACGCCCATGCCCCGATCCAGGAGGAGGATGACGGCGTTTTCGTCGAGCCCTATATCCCGGCCGCCGAAAGCGTGGTCGATCCCGACGAGCCGATGGCGGTCGAGGAGCAGCCGATTCCCAGCGTCTATGTGCCCTCGCACGCCGCCCGGCCCGAGGGCCAGCGCCGCATGCCGCGCACCGAGGAGCTGCCGATTGTTGCGAGGCGGACACAGCAGGAGCAGGATCGTCAGGAAACCGAGCCGCGCAATGCCCGTGCTCTCTTCAAGAAGCTGGCCTCCAATGTCGGCATCAATCTGGGCCAGCAGCAGGCCGCCGCGCCCCAGCCCAGGGCCTATGAAGGCGACGATGACGCGGCTGCCCGCAGCGCCATTGAGGCAGGCGCCTCAAGGTCTTCGCGCCCTGCGGCCGCGGTGCCCGGCGCCCGTGGCGCGCTCGATGTCACTGGCCGTCCGGTGACGTCCGCGCCGCAGAAGGAAAGCCTGGAAATTCCGGCCTTCCTGCGCAAGCACGGCTGACCGGTCATCTGGCAGGTGTAAAAACAATGCTCGGCGCGGCTTCCGCGCCGGGTTTTTTTTCGCTAACAGGATTGTGGGCAATCTGGGCCTGGGGGTCGGAGTTACATTGCGTATGCAGAAACTAGCCACGCGCCAGCGTACTCTTGCGGCCGCCGTTACCTTCGCCGGCTATGGTGTGCATAGCGGCCAGCCTTCCAGCCTCACCATCGGACCGGGTCTTGTCGATACCGGCTTCACCATCCGCCGCGACATGGGCGCGGGCATCCTCACCGAGGCGGTGCCGGTGCATTTCTCGCGCGTTTCGCGCACCACGCTGTGCACTACCATCGATCTGGGCGACAGTGTCAGCGTGGCGACGGTGGAGCATGTGGTTTCGGCGCTGAGCGGCATGGGGATCGACAATGCCCTGATTACCCTCGAAGGCACCGAATGCCCGATTCTGGATGGCAGCGCGCGTCCCTTCGCCGATGCGATTCTGGAGGTGGGCATCGACATCCAGCCCGCCCAGCGCAAATTCCTCAAGGTCATCCGCGCCGTCACCGTGCGCAACAACGATGCCTTCGCCGCGCTCGAACCCTATAACGGGCGCGCGCTCGATCTCGAGATCGACTTCGACAACAAGGTCATCGGCCGCCAGCGCATGATCTTCGATTGGACCCCGCGCCGGTATTACGAGGACGTGTCGCGCGCCCGCACCTTCGGCTTCGTGCGCGACGCCAAGATCCTGCGCCAGGCCGGCTATGCGCTCGGTTCGAGCCTCGACAATTCCATCACCGTGCATGAGGATCGCATCCTCAATCCGGGCGGGCTGCGCTACGAGGACGAATTCGTGCGCCACAAGCTGCTCGACGCCATCGGCGATCTCTCGCTGGGGGGGCTGCCGATCTGGGGGCGCTTCCGCTCCTACAAGGGCGGGCACGCGCTCAATGCGCATGTGCTGAGCGGTCTCTTTTCCAGCGAAGCCAATTATGAGATAGTCGGGGCCGAAGACCTGCCGCTCGAATTCGAGGCGTTCGACGATCAGCCCGAAGGACTGGCGGTCAATCATTACCTGCGGTCCGTGCGCTGATCCCGGCTTGGGGGCGGCGTAGGGCGCCACAGTTTTGATCCATTTGCTATTTATCCCGCCCTTTGGGGCGGTTTGCGTATAAGGACGGGCCAGTTCGTGACAGTTGACGCTTTTGCTGGTTTTGCCAGCCGGTCCGCCCGGTTTGTGGTCGTGGCCCTGGTGGCTGCGGTGCTGGCCGGGTGCAGCCTTTTCGGTCCGGTCAAGCTCAAGGAAGAGCCGATCATTCCGGCGACGACGCTTTACCAGAAAGCGCTCAACGACATGGACCGGCAATATTATGCCACCGCCGTCAAGTCGCTGGAGCAGCTCGACCGCCAGCATCCGCGCGATCCGCTGGTGGAAAAGTCCAAGCTGATGCAGGTTTACGCCAATTATCGCGGCGGCAAGCTGTCCGAGGCGATCCTGGCGGCCGACCGCTATCTGGCGCTCTATCCCAATGGCAAGGACGCCGCCTATGTCCTTTACCTCAAGGGCAACGCCTATTTCGCCCAGATCAAGGATATCACGCGCGATCAGCAGCTTTCGGCCGACGCCATCTCCACCTATCAGCTGGTGATCTCGTCCTATCCCAAGTCCGAATATGCCAAGGACGCGCAGGAAAAGCTGCTCGTCGCCTATGACCAGCTTGCCGGCAAGGAAATGTCGGTGGGCCGCTATTATCTCGGCCAGGGGCAGTTTACCGCCGCCATCAACCGCTTCCGCGTGGTGGTGGAGAGCTGGCAGACCTCGACCCATATCGAGGAGGCGCTTTACCGCCTCACCGAAGCCTATCTGTCGCTCGGCCTGACCCATGAGGCGGCCACCGCCACGGCCGTTCTGGGCCACAATTATCCGTCCAGCACCTGGTATAAGCGCGGCTACGACCTTCTGGCCAAGCAGGGCCTGGCCCCCGCCGTCAATTCCGGCAGCTGGATGGCCTCGCTGCGCCGCTAGGGGTTGTTTTCCACCGGGTCATTCCGGCGCAGGCCGGAATGACGTTATGCATGGGTGGCCCAGAGGTTTGCACTAAATCTGTTGCCAGTTTGTTCCGGGGCGCTACAATGCGCCCGGTTCTGTTTTAATGCCCCGGCCAAATCTGGGATGATCCGCGCATGCTGAACGCGCTTTCGGTTCGCAATATTGTTTTGATCGACCAGCTCGATCTGGCGCTCGACAATGGCATGACGGTGCTGACCGGCGAGACCGGCGCCGGCAAGTCGATCCTGCTCGATGCGCTCACGCTGGCGCTGGGCGGGCGGGGCGATGCCTCGCTGGTGCGCAGCGGACAGGAAAGCGGGCAGGTGGTGGCCGTGCTGGCTTTGCCCGCCGGCCATCCGGCTCGCGCCGTGCTGCGCGACAACGCCATAGCCGATGACGAGGACGTCATCCTGCGCCGGGTGCAACTGGCCGATGGGCGCACCCGCGCCTTCATCAACGACCAGCCGGTTTCGGCGGCGCTGCTGCAAAAGGTGGGCAGCCAGATCGTCGAAATTCATGGCCAGCATGACGATCGGGCGCTGGTCGATGTCGCCACCCATCGCGCCGCGCTCGACGCCTTCGGCGAGTTGGACGGCCTCGCCGCCGAAACCCGCTCCGCCTTCCAGGCCCTCAGTGCCGCCCAGGATGGGGTGACGGCGCAAAAGGCGCTGGTCGAGCAGGCGCTGGCCGCCGAGGATTATGCCCGCCACACGGTGGAGGAGCTGTCCAAACTCGCTCCCATTGCCGGTGAGGAAGACGAGCTTGCGGCGCGCCGCCAGCATTTGCAGCAGGCCGAGCGCTCCGCTTCCGATGTGGTCGAGATCGACGACATGCTCAACGGCCCCGGGGCGCCGGCGCCTTCGCTCTCCAGCCTGATGCGCCGGC
>NZ_JAUCDN010000077.1:0-12067 GCF_034675085.1 Devosia sp. | reverse complement strand
TGGGCGGTGTGCCAGGCGTCCGAATATTTGTTGCCCATGCGCGCCAGGTCCGGCCCGGTGCGCTTGGAGCCCCAGAGCTGGGGATGGTCGTACTGGCTTTCCACGGCCAGCGAATAGGGGCCGTAGCGGTCCACCTCGTCGCGCAGCGTGCGGATCATCTGGCTATGGCAGCCATAGCAGCCCTCGCGGGTGTAGATGTTGCGGCCGGCGATTTCGAGCGGGGTATAGACGCGCATGTCCTCGGCCTTCTCCACCGTCTCGTCGATGGTGAAGAGCGGCGCGATCTCGATCAGGCCGCCAATGGAGGCGACCATGACGATGAAGGCGACAAGGCCCAGGGCATTGCGTTCGAGGCGGTAGTGGAAACCAAACATAGGATTACTCTCCAGCCTGCAGGGCGGGCTCGGCCGGCAGATCGCCATAGGTGGCCGGGGCCGCGCCATGCGCCGGCATGCGGATGGTCATGATGACGTTGTAGAGGGCAACGCAGGCGCCCAGCAGGAAGAGCAGGCCCCCCAGCGCGCGGGCGATGTAGTAGGGGTGCATGGCCACCAGGCTGTCGATGAAGGAATAGCTCAGCGTTCCCGATTCATCATAGGTGCGCCACATCAGGCCCTGGATGACGCCCGAATTCCACATGGCGAAGACGTAGATCACCGTGCCGGACAGGGCGAGCCAGAAATGCAGCTCCACCAGCTTCTGGGAATAGATGCGCTCGCGCTTGAACATGGTGGGCACCAGCGCATAGAGCGAGCCGAAGCTGATCATGGCCACCCACCCCAGCGCGCCGGCATGCACGTGCCCCACGGTCCAGTCGGTATAGTGGCTGAGCGAGTTGACGGCGCGGATGGCCATGAACGAGCCCTCGAAGGTGGACAGGCCGTAAAAGATCGCCGCCAGCGCCATGAAGCGCAGCACCGCATCGTCGCGCACCTTGTGCCAGGCGCCGTTGAGGGTGAGCAGGGCATTGCCGGCCGAAGCCCAGCTCGGCACCAGCAGCACCACCGAGAAGGCCATGCCCAGCGTCTGCACCCAATGGGGCAGGGCGGTATAATGCAGGTGGTGCGAGCCGGCCCACATATACATGAAGGTGATGCCCCAGAAGGAGATGATCGACATGCGGTAGGAGAAGATGGGGCGGCCGGCCTGCTTGGGCAGGTAGTAATACATCATGCCCAGGAAGCCGGCGGTAAGGAAGAAGGCCACCGCGTTATGGCCGTACCACCACTGGGTCATCGCATCCTGCACGCCCGAGAACAGCGAATAGGACTTGGCGCTGCCCAGCGAGATCGGCACGGCCAGGTTGTTGACGATATGCAGGATCGCCACCACCAGGATGAAGGCCATGTAGTACCAGTTGGCCACATAGATATGCGGCTCCTTGCGGCGGGCCAGGGTGCGCATATAGATGGCGAAATAGGTGACCCAGACGATGACCAGCCAGATATCGGCATACCATTCGGGCTCGGCATATTCCTTTGACTGGGTGAGGCCCATCAGATAGCCGCTGGCGGCGATGATGCAGAAGAGGTTGTAGCCCAAAAGCACGAACCAGGGGCTGAGCGCATCGGGCAGGCGGGCGCGCGAGGTGCGCTGGAGCACGTGCAGCGAGGTGGCGATCAGCGCATTGCCGCCGAAGCCGAAGATGACGCCGCTGGTGTGGACCGGACGCAGGCGGCCCCAGGTGAGCCAGGGCACGTCGAAGGTCAGATCAGGCCAGGCGAGCAGGGCCGCGACCCAGAAGCCCACGCCCATGCCGATAATGCCCCAGATGAGGGTGAGGATGAGGCCGGCGCGGGTGGGCGCGTCGTAATATTCGGAGAGCCGTTCGGCCGAGGGCTCAGGCAGGTCGAACTGGCGCATGACCACGACGAAGCCCCAAAGCCCCGCCGCCAGCACGATGCCGCCGTGAATGCCCAGAAGATCGTTGCGGCCGGCAATGGCCATGGCCAGGCCGATCAGCACCAGCCCCCCGAGCAGGATGAGGGCGCCGACCCTCTCGCTGCGTGTAAAATCAGCCATCATCTCTCGTGTCCCCAGCTCTTTTTACGGTGGGCCGCGGCCCGCATATCGGTCCAGCCCTAGCCGAGCCGGAAATGTTCTCTTTGATCTAGCGCAAGGAAGAGGGTTTTTTCACCCCCCATTCGTGTTTAGCGCCCTTATGTGTGTTTGCGCCGCGACAAAGTGCCCGGGGAGAGGGGGCGCTAGGGTGATCTCATCGGGGCGCATGGCCGCCACCCCAATCGACCAAGGACAACAGAGCCATGCCCATGGCCAGCATATCGCGGTGGACCCTCGCCTATTTCCTCGTGGCGCTGAGTTGCCTGACACTGGCGCTCGGATCGATGGCGATGGGGTTCGGTTTTCCCGGCGAGGGTCTTCTCGCCTCCTCCACGCTGATCGTCGTGCATCTGGTGGCCATTGGCTGGCTGAGCCTGCTGATGCTGGGCGCGCTTCTGCAATTCCTGCCGGTGCTGACCGGGCGGGCGTTGCGCGGTGCGTCCCTGGCGCCGGTGGCGCTGGGATTGCTGGTTTGTGGGCTGTGCATGCTGCTCGCCGGCTTTGCCGGCATCGAGGGCTGGTGGGGGCTGAGCGCGGCGCTGCTGCCCTGGGGCGGGGCGCTGCTGCTGGCCGGCTTCGGGCTGGCGGTGGCGATGCTGGCGACGCCGCTGATCGGCGGCAAGGCGCTGCCCCTGCCCGCGCGTTTCGTGGCGCTGGCGCTTTTTTGCCTGCTCGGCGCCGCCAGTCTGGGGGTATTGCTGGCCGGCATGCTGGCTGGGCTTCTGGGCGACGACCTGGCGGCGGCGCTGGCGGAACGGGGCGTGGCGCTGCATGCCGGCTTCGGGCTGGGCGGCTGGCTGAGCCTTGCCGCCATGGGCGTGAGCTATCGGCTGCTTTCGATGTTCCTGCTGGCGCCCGAGCGCCGGGGATGGCGTCCGCAACTGGTGCTGTGGAGCGGAGCGGCGGGGCTGACCGCCCTGCTGGCGGCGCTGGGGCTGGTGCTGGCGGGGGGCGAGGCGGCGCCCGCCATGCTGGCGGCGGCGGGGCTGGCTGCCGGGCTGGCCGTGGCGCTCTATATCGGCGACGTCGCCGGGCTGTATCGCAGCCGCAAGCGGGCGGTGCTGGAGCTGCATATGGGCGCGGCATTGCCGGCCTTCGCAGCGCTGCCGCTGGGGCTGGGCCTGTTGCTCTGGGCCGGTTTTTCCGGCGAAACCGAGCTGGTGGCGCCGGTGGCCGTCTATATCCTGGCGCTGGGCTGGCTGGGCGGGCTGGGGCTGGCCATGCTCTACAAGATCGTCGCCTTTCTCACCTGGCTCGAATGCTTCGCCCCGCTGATGGGGCGGCGGCCGACGCCACGCGTGCAGGATCTTGTGCGTGAGGACCATGCCATGGTGTGGTTCTGGCTCTATTTCGCCGGCGTGGCGGTGGCCGGGGCGGCGCTGTGGGCGCAAATGCCGCTGGTGTTCCGCAGCGGGGCGGGCCTGCAAATGCTGGCCGTGCTGGCGCTGATACAACAATTCTACCGCGCCAGGAGGCTGGCCGACCTGCCGGCCGAGTGGCGCGATCTTCCCCGACCCCGGCTTTTCCTGCCGGCCCCGATAGAGAGGAAAATGACATGACTGATCTCGAACTCGACGTGCGCCCGCTTTTGCGCAATGGCGGCGAGCCCTTCGGCGCCATCATGGCGGCGGTGGGCAGCCTCGCCCCCGGCCAGCGCCTCAAGCTGTTCGCCACCTTCCGGCCCGAGCCGCTGCTGGCGGTGATGGCCAGTAAGGGCTTTTCCCATGAGGCGACGCCCCTGGACGGTGGCGAATGGCAGGTGATCTTCACCCCTGAGGGAGAGGATATCACCAGCCCCGCCGTGGCCTCGGACCCGGAGAAATGGCCCGACCCTTCCTATTACATCGACTGCACCGAAATGGACCCGCCCGAGCCGATGGTGCGCATCCTGGCCCAGCTCGAGGCCATGGCGGAGGGCGAGGTGGCCTTTGCACTGCTGGGGCGCGAGCCGGTATTCCTGTTTCCCGAATTGCAGGCGCGCGGCGCCGGCTGGGTGGGCGACTTCGACGCCACGGGCGAGAATTACCGCCTGATGGTGCGGGCCGGCCGCAAGCCATGACCGGGCAGCAGCGGAACGCCGTGGCCGAGGCGATCCGCGTCGCCCTGCGGGCGGTGATCGACCCGGAACTGGGCCATAACATCGTCGACCTGGGCATGGTCTATGCCATCGAGGTGGGGCCGGACGGCGCGGCGGAGGTGGTGATGACCACCACCGCCCGCTTCTGCCCGGCCAGCGGCTTCCTGCAACAGGCTGTGGAAGAGCGGGTGCTGGGGCTGGATGGGGTGAGGGCGGTGCGCGTGACGCTGAGCTACGATCCGCCCTGGACGCCGGAGCGCATGGCGCCGGAAATCGCGGCGCGGTTCTGAGGGATTTTCGTTCCATCCTGAGACGGTGGGGCGGCTGCTGCCAGGATGGGCCCCGGATCAGGTCCGGGGCGACATGGTGAGGGGGGCGGCATGATCCCCCAGCCGCCAAATCCCTATTCCGCCCTCGGCTTGCGGCGGGTGAGGATGGGCGGGGCGTATTCGACCAGATAGAGCGCGAAGGCGGCCATCCAGCAGGCGCCGCTGGCCGAGAGCAAGGCCAGGTAATGGTCGGGCAGCAGGGTCGCCAGGGGCCGCAGCAGGGCGGCCAGGAACAGCAGGGCATAGCTCGCCGCCGTCATCGCCGGGGCGGTGAGGGGCAGGCCGGTATGACCGCGCGTCGCCCGGCTCATGATGGCCAGGGTCATCAGCCCGATGGCGCCGACGGTGAAGACATGCAGCGCCGAAGCCGGATCGAGCAGGCCGGGCGGCACCAGCGCAATGGCGAAAAAGCCCAGGGGCACGAAGAGATAGGCCAGGTGCAGCACCAGCACCAGCCGCTCGGCCCCGGTCTGCCAGCCGCGCCAGCGGATGAGGCGATAGGCATGGAGCAGGCCGGCCAGGGCGCAGGCCAGGCCAGTCACCGCGTGGGCGGGCCAGATCACCCACAGCACGAGGGCGGCCAGGCCCCCCAGAAGCGCGATCGTATCGAAGCGGTCATAGGGGGCGGGCAGGCTCTGCACATGGCGCTTGGCCAGCCAGTTGCGGGTGAAGCTGGGCACGACGCGGCCGCCGATGATGCCGATAAGCATGACATAGGCGGAGACCGCCAGCCGGCTGGCCAGGCCCGGATCGGCGCCGAAGATGACGATGGCATGGAAGCCCATATTGGCCAGCGCCAGCGCCGCGACCACGGCGAGCACCTTGAGGTCGCGCCATTTGCGCCCGGCGATGACCTCGCGGGCGCAGATGGCGAGCAGGAAGGGCAGGAAGGCGATATCGAGGGCGATGGCCAGCGGCAGCCTGATCAGGTCGGGGGCGAGCAGGGCCAGGCGCCCGGCCAGCCAGACGAGGAAAAGCAGGCCCAGCGGCGCGCCCGAAACGGGCAGGCGCCCGGTCCAGTTGGGAATGGCGGTGAGCAGGAAGCCGGCCATGGCGGCGGTGCTGTAGCCGAAGAGCATTTCATGGGCGTGCCAGGCCGGCCCGCCATAGGTCCCGCCGATGGGCCAGTCGCCGGCCAGCGCCCCGATCCACAGCGCCATGGCCAGCATGGCCCAGATTCCGGCGGCCAGGAAGAACGGGCGGAAGCCATAGGCCAGGATCACCGGCCCGTCATGGGCAAGGCCGCGCGGCACGGGCTGGCGCCGGGGCGCTGGTTTGGCGGTTATTTTGCTGTCGGATGCTTTGCTGTCGGTCATGGGGCACCTTCCAGGCTCCATGCGGGTGTTCGAGGCGGAGCCCAGTGTGAGGCTCTAGCGGGGGGAAGGGAAGGCTGTCCTTGCGGTGGCGCAAAGAGAGGTGGGGAGGGGGCAAGGTTTGGAGATTGTGGCTCCCGGCACCCCCTCCCGGCCTTCTTGTCTTGAAAGGCTCCACTGGAGCCTTTCATCGGGTGCGCCGACCGCCGACAAAGCCCATCAAGGGGGAGGTGTGGCTCCGTGCTTTTGGCACGATCTTGCTTGGACCACCGGGTGGCACCTCCCCCTTGATGGGGGAGAACGCGAGGGGGTGATGATTGGGCCCGGTGGGGCTGTGGCCACTGCGCTTGCCTCTCCGCAAGGGGAGAGGGGATTCCCGAGGGTGAGGCGGAAGCCGCTACGGGCCGTGTCCCAGCCCATCGGCGAGGGCTTGCAGGCGCTCGGCGTCGCGGACCAGCAGTTTCTGGCGGCCGCCCTTGACGATGCCCTGGCTCTCCCAGGCGCTGAACAGGCGCGAGACGGTGTGCAGCGTGGTGCCGGTCATCTCGGCGACGTCCTGGCGGGTGAGGGGGAAATCGATGCGCACCCCGTCGGGCTCGCGCTTGCCGGCCTGCTCGATGAGGCGCAGCACGGCGTGGGCGACGCGGCGCTCCACCTCCTGGGTCGACATTTCGCGGATGCGGGTATGGGCTTCCTGGAGGCGCTGGCCGATGGTGCGCATGGCGTTGACGGCCAGATGCGGGTTCTGCTCGACAAAGCTCCCCCAGACCTCGTTGGGCCAGCAGATGACGAGGCTTTCGGCCGCGGCGATGGGCGTGCCGGGATAGTCGTTGCGCTGGAGGGCCTGGGCGAAGCCGAAGAGATCGCCGGGATGGACGACGCGGACGATGATCTGCTGGCCTTCGGGCGTCACCTGGGTGACCTTGAGCCGGCCATGCAGGAGGAGAAAGAACTGGGTTGCCTTCTGGCCCTGCTCATAGACCGCTTCGCCCATGGGGACGCGGCGCATGGTGGCGCGCGCCAGAAGCCGGTCAAGCTCGGCATCCTGCATGTTGGCGAAGAGCGGCAGGGCGCGTACCAGGCTGCGATCGATATCGGCCATCGGACGTACTCCGATCCAAGATGGACATGGAATACATCATAATGGCGCAAGGCGATACCTGCGCCGGGGTCGCACCCCCGACGCTCAGAAACCCAGGCGGGCGGCGAGACGTTCGAACCAGTTCGGCTCTGCCTGGCGCACCAGGCGGAAGCCGAGATTGTCGGGCGGCACGCCGACCGAGCAGCCGCCGCTGCGCGCATCGCGGATGAAGACGCTCATCGGCGTGCGGTGCTGGCCTTCGAGCACGCGGATGGTGCAGGCGGGCAATTGGCTGAGCACCGCGCCGGCGGCGTCGATATGCACGTGCGCATTGCAGGTCTGCGTCCATTCCCAGACATTGCCGGCCATGTCCATCAGCCCGTTCTCATTGGCGCCGAAGGCGCCCAGGACGCGGGGCATGGGCTGGGCCGCGCTCTGGCGGGCGGCTTCCTTTTCGTAATTGGCCAGCCAGCGCAGCGCCGGATTGGCATTGTTCTCGGCGATATTGAGCGCGTCGTCGACGAAGCGGCTGCCGGCGGCATAGGCCCATTGCGCATCGGTAGGCAAAACCCAGGTTTCGCCGGTGGCGGCCGAGAGCCATTGGGCATAATCGGTGGCGTCGTCGAAATTGACCCCGGTCACCGGCACGTCGCCCACGCCCTGATGGCGCGGGGCGGCGGGGGCGCAGGCGCCATCATTGACGCAGCGGGCATAGTCGGCGGCGCTGACCTGATAGGTCATCATCTCGAAGGGAGCGTCGAAGGCGATCGTCGCCATCGGGGCATCCACCGGGGCGCCGTCGCGCAGGAACTGGCCGGGGGCGCGGTAGGTGAGGGTGCCCGGAGGCAGGGTGACCGTCTGTGGCGGGGTGACCGATGCCGTGGCCGTCACCGGCTGGGGCACGTGCAGCGGGACAAGCTGCGTCGCCATGACCGCGAGGCCCGCGGCCAGCAGAAGCGCCGGCAGGGCAATGCCGGCCATGTCCCTGAAATCATCCGCTCTTGCAATCATTTCCGCCTCCGGGGCTGGCCGGCGCCAGGGGGTTGGCGCCGGCCGGGTTCGTCAGGAACCGCGTCGCGGTCAGATCGGGCTGGGGGCGAGCACCGAGGTCATCAGGTCGTCATTCCATTCACCCTCGACCACGAAGTGCCCGGCCGCGCCCAGTTCGAACGCCTCGATCAGGTTGTGGTTGACATAGGCGTAGACGCCCGGCTGGAGGAAGGTGTAGTAGGCCGCGCCCGCCGCACCGCCGGGGATGAACCAGGTTTCCTGGTCGACATCGGGCGGGGTGTGGAACTTGCCCGTGGGCCAGACGAAGTCGCCATGGCCGCCGATCAGGTGGGGCCGCGTGTCGCGGTTGGCCTGCGAGTGGATGATGAGCACCTTCTCGCCGACCTTGGCCTTGAGGGCGTTCTCGCCGGTCAGCGCGCCCTTGCGGCCGTTGAAGACGATGTGGGTGGGGATGAGGCCGCGCATGACGGCGATCATGTCGTCATAGTCGTCGCCGATGCTCTCATAGACCTTGTAATTGCCGTCCTCGTCCTTGGGCAGGTAGAAGTCCTGCTCGCCGACATAGTAGATCCGGTCATAGGGCAGGGGATTGCCCTTGGGGTCCTTGAGCCCTTCGCGCGGCAGCACCATGATGGCGCCGTTCATGCCGGTGACCACGTGCCAGGGCACCATGCCCTCGGGGGCGCAGTGATAGACGAAGACGCCGGCCTTGGTGGCCTTGAAGCGCAGGATGGCCTTCTCGCCCGGGTTGACATTGGTGAGCCCGGCACCGCCCAGCGCGCCGGTGGCGGCGTGGAAGTCGATATTGTGGCCCATCATGTTGGTGTCGGGGTTGATGAGGGTCAATTCGACATAGTCGCCTTCATGCACCACCATCAGCGGGCCGGGGACCGAACCGTTAAAGGTCATGGCCCAGACGGTGGCGTCGTCGTCGACCTGGTGGATCTTCTCCTCGATGGTGAGGGTGAATTCATAGATCTTGGGAGCGCCGGTGGCGACCTGCTCGTGCGCATGGACGAAGGGCGGAGCGACCAGCTCAACCTTGACGCGCTCGAGCGTGTTGATGTCCACGGCGCCGGCCGCGGCGGCCACTTCCTGGGCGGCGGCGGGCAGCATGACGGCCAACTGGCTCGCCGCGCCGATCGCGGCTGCTCCGGTAAGCAGGGCCCGACGCGAGACTGTGTTCTGACCAGCCATTTTCTTTCTCCGTTGTTTGACGCGAGTTTGCCGCGTCTTCGAACAGGATAATATGGAAGAGGGTGGGTGCGCTCCTTGATTTCGATCAAATAGTTCAACAATTTCAGAGACATGTTTATTGCCCTAGTTTGACGAGGATCAAAGAAGAAGCTACCGCATGGGCATAGGAACCACCCCGAAGGGCCCTCACCCCCGACGCGGCCCTGACGCAAGGAGTATAAAGATGCGCCTTTTCCCTGATGCCCTGGTTGCAACCCAGGTGAATGTCACCCGCCGCGGTCTGATGCTGGGTCTGCTGGCGCTGGGCGCCGCCCTGCCGCTGTTGCAGCCGCTGCCGGCCGCCGCGCAGGGCGTCAACCACGAAATCCACATGCTCAACAAGGGCGAGGCCGGGGCCATGGTGTTCGAGCCGGCCTTCGTGCAGATCCAGCCCGGCGACACGGTGACCTTCATCCCCACCGACAAGAGCCACAATGTCGAAACCATCAAGGACATGATCCCGGAAGGGGCCGCCACCTTCAAGAGCAAGATCAACGAGACCTTCACGGCCACGTTCGACCTGCCCGGCGTCTATGGGCTGAAATGCACCCCGCACTTCGCCATGGGCATGGTGGCCATGGTCATCGTCGGCGACGGCCATGAAAACATCGACGCGGTCAAGGCCGTCAAGGTGCCCAAGAAGGTCGGCGAGCGCTTCCAGGCGATCTACGACGCTGCCGGGCTCTGAGCTGGCATAAAGGCGAGCAATGACGGCCCCCGGGCGAAGCCTCCGGGGGCCGTTTGGCGTTCGGGCCTTTCTCGAATGCGCAAAAGATGTGTATGATATTCATGTTTGACGTGACGGAAGGACAGGCGGGATGAGCGTGAGCGACCAGGGCGCGGCGGCTTCGGTGCGTTTCGGGACCACCCCGCCGGGGCTGGACGAGGCGCAGGTGCGCCAGGTGGTGGACGGGTTCTATGCCAAGGTGCGGCGCGATCCCGCGCTGGGGCCGGTGTTCGACGCCCATATCGCCCCCGAGCAATGGCCGCCGCATCTGCGCCAGATGTATGATTTCTGGAGCGCCATGCTGCTGGGCACCGGCCGTGTTTACGGGCGGCCCCGGCCCAAGCACCAGGCCATCCCCGAGATAAACGACGATCTGTTCGTGCGCTGGCTGGTGCTGTTCAAGCAGACGGTGGACGAAATCTGCCATCCCGACACGGCAGCCCTGTTCATCGACCGGGCCGAGCGGATCGCCCAGAGCTTCCGGCTGGCCATCGCCTATCAGCGGGGCGAGGATTCCACCGCCGTCGAGCCGCTGCGCGCGGCGGAACTGACGCTTCCGGGCTCCTGCTGAAACGCTCCGGGCGGGTGTTGAGCGCGGTCCATTTTCGGTCCTGCGCGGCGGAAAGACCACGTAATACCCCGGTCAGGACAATATTTAGTCCCTGTTAACTGTAAAGGCGCAGAATTTTTCCCAGGAAACACTGTCTTTGAACTGCGCCAGAAGGCGCGCTGGGATGCCGCCGATGAAATTGCGCACGAAACTTCTGGCCATTGTCGCCGCGATGGGGCTGGTGGTTCTGACCACCGCCAGCCTGGCGGTCTATATGGCGGGCACCTATACCCATCAGCTGGGCGAGCTGGGGGAGGCCTCGACGCGGGCGCTCAATGGCGAGCATCTCAACCGGCTGATCACCGCCGTGGTGATGGATGCGCGCGGCATCTATGCCTCTGACACCACCGAGCAGGCGGCGCCCTTCGCCAAGGGCGTTTTGGCATCGCTCGACCAGATCGACGTGCTGATCGAGGCCTGGCGGCCGCTGGTCAAGCCCGAGCATCAGTCCAGCTTCGACAATCTGGTGGCGCGGGCGGCCGAGTTCCGTACCTTCCGCACCGAGACCACGCGCCTGGCCGGGACCGATCCGGCGCTGGCCAATGAGCAGGGCAATAACGAGGCCAACCGCGCCAACCGCAAGGCCTATCAGGCCGAGGTGGACCTGGTGGTGCAGGCCGACAAGGACGATTACGCCGCGCTCAATGCCGAGATGGCCAGTTTCCAGGCCATCGTGCTGCCCGTGGTGGGCGTGGTGACGCTGGGCGGCCTGCTGGTGGGCGTGGGGCTGGCGCTGTTCGTCGGCAACCGCCATATCGTGCGCCCGCTTACCCATATCACCGGCATCATGCAGGATTATGCCGACGGCAATTTCGCCGCAGAGGTTCCCTATAAGGGCAATCGCGACGAAATCGGCTCCATGGCCGGGGCCGTGCAGGTGTTCCGCGAAAACGGCATCCGCGTGGCCGAGATGACGGCGCTGGAGCGCCAGACCCATGAGCAGGCCGCCGCCCGCGCCCGCGCCATGGAGCGCTTCCAGGCCGAATTCGGCGAGGCGGTGGCGGCAACGGTGGAGGGCGATCTCAGCCGCCGCCTGCCCGAGAGCTATGGCGAGGCCGACCTGGAGCGGCTGGCGGCGACCTTCAACCGCATGATGGACACGGTGGCCGGCGGGCTGGCCGATGCCGGCTCGGTGCTGTCGGCGCTGGCGGCGGCGGACCTGTCGCGCCAGATGCGCGGCGAGTATGCCGGCGCCTTCGACAAGCTCAAGACCGACATCAACGCCGTGGTGGCCAAGCTGACCGGCATTGTCGGGCAGATCAAGCAGACCTCGGCCGACATCAAGACGGCGACGGGGGAAATCCTGTCGGGCGCCAATGACCTGTCCGAGCGCACGACGCGCCAGGCGGCGATGATCGAGGAGACATCGGCGGCCATGGAGCAGCTTGCCGATACGGTGATGCAGAATGCCGAGCGGGCGGTGTCGGCGGCGCGCAATGCCGGCCTGGTGTCGAGCGCGGCCACCGAAGGGGGAGCGGTGATGCACAAGGCCAATGAGGCCATGGAGCGGATCACCCAGTCCTCGGCCAAGATCTCCAACATTATCGGGCTGATCGACGACATCGCCTTCCAGACCAACCTGCTGGCGCTCAACGCCTCGGTGGAAGCGGCGCGCGCGGGCG
>NZ_JAUCDN010000076.1:0-12075 GCF_034675085.1 Devosia sp. | reverse complement strand
CCCGACGCGCGCATCAGCACGCTTTCGGTGGCCGACAAGCAGATGGTGGAAATCGCCAAGGCCATCAGCCGCGATGCGCGGGTGCTCATCATGGACGAGCCCACCGCCGTGCTGTCGGTGGCCGAGACGCAGACGCTGTTCGAACAGATCAGGCGGCTGACGGCGCGCGGCGTGGCGGTGATCTTCATTTCGCACAAGCTCGACGAAATCATGGAACTGGCCCAGCGCGTCACCGTGCTGCGCGACGGGCAATTGATCGCCACCATGGGCACCGAGGCGCTGACCCCCGATTCCATCGCCCAGATGATGGTGGGGCGCGAGCTGTCCAATCTCTATCCGCCCAAGCACGAGCCCGATGTCGACGCGCCGCTGGTGCTGAGCGTGCGCGGGCTGCAAGCCAAGGGCGTCAACAATATCTCCTTCGATCTGCGCAAGGGCGAAATCCTCGGCTTTGCCGGGCTGATCGGCTCGGGGCGCACGGCGGTGGCCGAGGCGGTGGTGGGGCTCACCCATCGCAGCGCCGGCGAGATCGAGCTGGACGGCAAGCCGGTGCAGTTCAGCCGCGTGGCGCAATCGGTCGATGCGGGGCTCGCCTATATGACCAAGGACCGCAAGGGCAAGGGCCTGCTGCTCAATATGGGCCTGCGGCCGAACCTGACCCTGCTGACGCTCAAGCGGCACCTGAAATTCGGATTTCTGGACGGGGCGAGCGAAGAGCGGGCGCTGGAGCGCGCCACGCGCCGCTTCGACATCAGGGCGCGCGACGCCTCGGTGGCGGTGGGCCGGCTTTCGGGCGGCAACCAGCAAAAGCTGATGCTGGGCAAGACCATGGAAAGCGAGCCCGACATCATCATCATGGACGAGCCGACGCGCGGCATCGATGTCGGCACCAAGCAGCAAATCTATCACATCATCGCGGCGCTGGCGGCCGAGGGAAAATCGATTCTCCTCATTTCCTCGGAAATGCAGGAGGTGATCGGCCTCAGCCATCGCGTGGTGGTCATGCGCGAGGGGCGTATCGCCGGCGTGCTGGAAGGCGCCGAGATCACCGAAGCGGAAATCATGCGGTACGCCGCCGGCATCAAGCAGAGTGGACAGGATGAGCGCATCAGTGCCTGATATTTCGGTCAAATCCAGGCGCGCCTTCCGGCTCGACCTCAAGACGGTGGGGCCGCTGCTGGCGCTGGCCCTGCTGGTGCTGCTGGGCATCTCGCTCAACGAGAATTTCCTCAGCTACAACAATCTCACCAATGTGCTGGCGCGTTCGAGCTTCATCGGCATCATCGCCATCGGCGCCACCTTCGTCATCACCGCCGGCGGGCTCGACCTGTCGGTGGGCTCGATGGCGGCGGTCACGGCGGGCGTCATGATTATCGTCATGAACGCGCTGATCCCCTCCATGGGCGTCAGCGTCGGGGTGGTGCTGATCGGCATGCTGGCGGGCCTGGCCATGGGCGGGGCGGCCGGTGTCGGCAACGGTCTGATGGTAACGCGCGGGCGCATCGAAGCCTTCATCGTCACGCTGGGCACCATGGGCATTTTCCGCTCGCTGGTGACGTTCCTGGCCGATGGCGGCACGCTGTCGCTCAATTTCAACGTCGCGGACCTCTACCGCCCCGTCTACTACTCCGGCATATTGGGCGTTCCGTGGCCCATCATCGTCTTCGCGCTGGTGGCCATTGGCGGCGAGATCGTCATGCGCCGCACCGCCTTCGGGCGCCATTGCGCCGCCATCGGCTCCAATGAGCAGGTGGCCCGCTATTCCTCGATCAACGTCGCCAATGTGCGGCTCATCACCTATATCATGCAGGGCGTTCTGGTGGGCGTGGCGGTGCTGCTCTATGTGCCGCGCCTGGGCTCGGCTTCCAGCACCACCGGCGTGCTCTGGGAGCTGGAAGCCATCGCCGCCGTCATCATCGGGGGCACCACGCTCAAAGGCGGCTATGGCCGCGTCTGGGGCACGGTGGTGGGCGTGGTCATCCTCGGGCTGATCGGCAACATCCTCAATTTGCAGAGCTTCATCAGCCCTTACCTGAACGGGGCTTTCCAGGGCGTCATCATCATTCTCGCGGTTCTGTTGCAGCGCGGGCGCGGCAACTAGCGGGCCTATTTTCACATCGCCCGAACACGGGCAATTTTGGGAGGACTGACATGAAACTGGTGAAATCCCTATTGGCGGCGGCGGTGCTCACCACCGGCCTGGGCGGGCTTGCCGCGGCCCAGGACAAGGTGACCATCGGCGTCTCGGTGCCGGCGGCCGACCATGGCTGGACCGGGGGCGTGAACTATTTCGCCCAGCAGACCATCGACCGGCTGGGCAAGGCCTATCCCGATGTCAGCTTCGTCTTCGCTTCGGCCGCCGACGCGCCCAAGCAGATCGCCGATATCGAGGACATGGTTTCGACCCGCAATATCGACGCCCTGGTCATCCTGCCGGGCGACCCGGACGCGATGACCTCGGCCATCAAGCAGGTCAAGGATGCCGGCAAGTTCGTGACCGTGGTCGACCGGCAATTGTCCATCGACGGCGTGGAAGACCTCTATGTCGCCGGCGACAATCCGGGCCTGGGCGCCAATACGGCGGAATATTTCAAGCAGGCGCTGCCCGATGGCGGCAATATCGTGGTGCTGCGTGGCCTGCCGATCCCGATCGACCAGCAGCGCGTCGATGCCTTCATGGCCGGCATCGAGGGCACCCAGATCAAGGTGCTGGACGACGAATTCGCCAATTGGAACCGCGATGACGGCTTCAAGGTGATGCAGGACTTCCTGACCCGCTTCCCCGATATCAAGGGCGTGTGGGCGCAGGATGACGACACCGCCGTCGGCGCCATCGAGGCGATCAAGCAGGCCGGGCGCGACGGGGAGATGTTCATCGTCGGCGGCGCCGGCATGCAGCAGATGATCCAGCGCGTGGCCGATGGCGATACGCTGATGCCGGTCGATGTCAGCTACAACCCGGCCATGATCTCCACGGCCATCGAGCTGACCACCGCCCACTATACCGGTCACGTGCCGGTGGCGGGCCGCTACATCCTGGAATCGACCCTCATCACCAAGGACAATGCGGCTGAATATCTGGATGCGAACAGCCCGTTCTGATTGGGTTTGGACGAGACGGAAAGGGCGCCTGCGGGCGCCCTTTTTGTTTGAGAGGCGGTGGATGTGGCCCCACCCCCTCCCAGCCTCCCCCATCAAGGGGGAGGTGTGACTCAGCGCTTGTGGCACTCTCGTGCCCACTCACCGAACGGCACCTCCCCCTTGATGGGGGAGGCTGGGAGGGGGTGCGTGTGGGGCAGGATGCTTCCGCTCACGTCTTCACTTGGCGGAGGCGTGGATTGCCGGGACAGGCCCGGCAATGACGGTGGGGTAGGGCGGTGGCTTAGCCACATCTCTCTGGGGGAGAGGGTGGTTACGCCGCTTCGGGCGTGTATCCGGCCTCGCGGATGGCCTCTTCGCCCTTGGCGCGGTCGCCGGAGAAGGTGACCTTGTGGGTGGCGAGGTCGACATCGATCTCGGCGCCGGGCAGGGCGGTTTCCAGCGCCTTGCGCACGGTGCCCACGCAATGCCCGCAGGTCATGTCGGAAACGAGGAAGACGGATTTTTCGGTCATGTCAGCGTCCTTTGGTTGCGCCGGAGAACCCGGCCAGGTCGTCGAGGATGGGGCAGTCGGGGCGGCTGTCGCCGCCGCAGCAATGCACGAGGTGCCTGAGGGTGTTCACCATGCCCTCAAGCTCGGAAATCTTGGTTTCGAGCGCCGCGATATGGTTGGACGCCACCGCCTTGACCTCGGCGCTGGCGCGCGACTTGTCCTGCCACAGCCCCAGAAGCGTGGCGGTCTCCTCCACCGAAAAGCCCAGCGTGCGGGCGCGCTTGACGAAGCGCAGCACATGCACCTCGTCTTCGCCATAGACGCGGTAATTGCTCTCTGTCCGGTCGGGCGGGCGGATCAGGCCGATGGATTCGTAGTAGCGGATCATCTTGGCCGATACGCCCGAGGCCGAGGCGGCTTGTCCGATATTCACGGCGTACTCCCCTTGATGGCGCGCAGGCGCTGGGCGTTGCCGACCACGAAGACCGAGCTGAGCGCCATGGCGCCGGCGCCGATCATCGGGTTGAGCAGGATGCCGAAGGCGGGATAGAGGATGCCCGCGGCGACGGGAATGAGCAGCACATTGTAGCCAAAGGCCCAGAACAGGTTTTCCCAGATGTTCTTCATGGTGGCGCGGCTGACGGTGAGGGCATTGAGCACGCCCTTGAGGTCGCCGCCCAGCAGCACCACGTCGGCGCTTTCGATGGCCGCATCGGTGCCATTGCCCACGGCAATGCCGATATCGGCCTCGGCCAGGGCCGGCGCGTCGTTGATGCCGTCGCCCACATAGGCCACCGGGCCGAGGGCGCGCAGGCCCTTGAGCGTCGCCACCTTGTCGGCGGGCAGCACCTCGGCGCGCACCTCGTCCATGCCCAATTGCCGGGCAATAGCCTCGGCGGTGCGCCGGTTGTCGCCGGAAATCATCGCCGTCTTGAGGCCCATGTCATGCAGGGCTGCGATCACCGCCTTGCTGGTCGGCTTGAGGCTGTCGGCCACCACGATGGCGGCGGCGGGCTGGCCGTCGATGGCGGCAAAGACCGGCGACTTGCCCTCATTGGCCAGCCGTTCGGCATCGGCGTCGAAGGCGGAGAGGTCGATGCCCTTGAGGTGCCGGGCCGAGCCGATGACCACGCGGCGGCCATCGACCAGGGCGCTGACGCCATTGCCGGCGGAGGACTGGAAATCCTCCACGGGGGGCAAGGCGAGCCCTTTGGCCTCGGCGGCGGCGACGATGGCGGCGCCGGTGGGGTGCTCGGAGCGGGCCTCGACGGCGGCGATGGCGGCGAGAAGCGCGTCGGCCTCGAAGCCTGGGGCAGGGATGAGGTCGGTCAGCGTCGGCTTACCCTGGGTAAGCGTGCCGGTCTTGTCGAAGGCGATCACGCGGGCGTCGCGCAATTGCTGGAGGGCCTCGCTCTTGCGGAACAATACGCCCAATTCGGCGGCGCGGCCGGTGCCCACCATGATGGAGGTGGGCGTGGCCAGGCCCATGGCGCAGGGGCAGGCGATGATGAGCACGGCCACGGCATTGACGAAGGCAAAGCTATAGGCCGGCTCGGGCCCCCAGATTGCCCAGATGGCGAAGGTGACCAGCGCCAGCGCGATGACCGCGGGCACGAACCACAGGGTAATCCTGTCGACGACGCCCTGGATGGGCAGCTTGCCGCCCTGGGCTTCCTCGACCATGCGGATGATCTGGGCCAGCATGGTGTCGCCGCCCACCTTGGTGGCGCGGAAGCGGAAGGCGCCGGAGGTGTTGAGCGTACCCCCGACAACGGACGCGCCGACGCCCTTGGAAACGGGCAGGGGCTCGCCGGAAATCATCGATTCATCGATATGGCTGGCGCCCTCGACGATCTCGCCGTCGACGGCGATCTTCTCGCCCGGCCGCACGACGACAATGTCGCCGATCACCACCTCTTCGGCGGGCAGCTCGATGACGTGGCCGTCGCGCTCGACGCGGGCGGTCTTGGCCTGTTCGCGCACCAGGCGCTGGATGGCCTCGCCGGTGCGGCCCTTGGCCATGGCTTCGAGCCAGCGGCCCACCAGGATGAGGGTGACGATGACGGTGGCGGCCTCGTAATAGACGAAGCGGGTTTCCTCGGGCAGCAACTGCGGCGCGAAGGTGACGATGGTGGAATAGAGCCAGGCCGAGCCCGAACCCAGCGCCACCAGAGAATTCATCTCCGGCGCCCCGCGCAGCAGCGCCGGAATGCCGATGCTGAAAAAGCGCCGTCCAGGCACGAACAGCACGATGCTGGCCAGCACGAAATAAGCCACATAAAGCACCTGCGTAGGCACGACGCCCATCAGCCAGTGATGGAAGGGGGGAAAGGCGTGACCGCCCATTTCCAGAACGAAAAGCGGCAGGGTGAGCAGGGCAGCGATGATGACGTCGCGCCTGAGCTCGGCCGCGTCCTCGTCGTGATGGTGATGGCCGGCATGGGTGTGGGCCTGCGGCGTGGGCGCGCCGCTATAGCCGGCCTTTTCTATGGCCTGGAGCAGCGCCGCCATATCGCCATGCTCGCCCATCTGCACGCTGGCGCGCTCGGTGGCCAGATTGACGCTGGCGGCACTGACCTCGGGCACCTTGAGCAGCGCCTTTTCCACCCGCGCCACGCAGGAGGCGCAGGTCATGCCCGAAATGTCGATGGAAACCGGTTTTGTGTGGACGTGTTCATTCATGCTCTTCACCTCGTCCTCGCTCATATAAAGGTTCCCATCATGGTAAGGTCAAGGGCGGGATGGAAATTGTTGGGGCCGCATGCGGTTCCCTGGGGAAAGCCCTTATTGCAGGGATGGACTGCGGCAGGTTGGCACTGCGACAGTTATGCGGCTTATTGTACGAAGGATGCACACCTATATCGGGGCCGTCAGGAGGCGATCCGCCATGCCATCGGTACGTAACGATATCCACAATTCGTCGGTTCCGGTTCTGTGCCAGAGCTGCGAGGCGCGTCACCAGGGTATTTGCGGCGCGCTGTCCTCCGAGCAATTGCTCACCCTGTCCCAGCATACCCGCCGCGTGCGCCGGCAGGCCGGCGAGGAATTGCTGGCCGATGCCGAACCCATCACCAGCTATGGCAATGTGCTGCGCGGGGTGGTCAAGCTCTCCAAGGTGCTCGAAGACGGCCGCCAGCAGGTGGTGGGGCTGCAATTCGCTCCCGATCTGCTGGGGCGGTTGTTTGCCAGCGAAAGCCGGGTGACCGCCGAGGCGGCCTCGGACGTGGAGCTGTGCATGGTGCCCAAGACGGCGCTTGAGCAGCTGGTGCGCGACAATGCGGCGCTGGAGCATCGGGTGACCTTGCAGGCGCTGCGCGAACTGGACGAGGCGCGCGAATGGATGGTGACGCTGGGCCGCAAGACCGCCGCCGAGAAGGTCGCCAGCTTCCTCTATCTCATCGCCAGCCATATCGACCCCACCCAGGACCGGGTGACGACCTTCGACCTGCCGCTGAGCCGGGCCGATATCGGCGATTTCCTCGGTCTCACCATCGAGACGGTGAGCCGGCAGATGAGCAAGCTCAAGGCCGACGGCGTCATCGAGATCGAGAACTACCGCCATATCTCGGTGCCCGACCTGGCGCGCCTGCGCATGCGCTGCGGCTAGAGCGTTTCCAGCAAAAGCGGATACCGATTTTCCGGTTCGGAAACGCGATAAAATAAAGGCTTAGATCATTTCACTGTTTCTCCTAAAGGGTGAAATGATCTAGGCCAATCTTCCGTTTTCCAGAGCGAGCCGCCGGTCCACCGTGCCCGGCGGAATGCCGGCATGGGTGACGATGAGCACGGTGCGCCCCGCCGCCGCCTGATGCAGCGTTTCAAAGAAGGCGATTTCGGCGGGGCGGTCGAGCCCGGCCGTGGGCTCGTCGAGCAGCAGGATGGGCGCCGCTGAAAGCAGGACGCGCGCGAGACACAGCCGGCGGGCCTGCCCGGCCGAGACGGTGCGCCCGCCCTCGCCCAGAAGTGCATCGAGCCCGCGCGGCAGGGTTTTGACGAAATCGACGATGCCGGCGGCGGCCAGCGCCTGCCAGAGGGCAGCATCGTCGGCGGCGGGGCGGGCGATCAGCAGATTGGCGCGGATGGTGTCGTTGAACAGCGGACTGTCCTGACCCAGAAGGGCGACGCCGGCATGCAGATCGGCCTCCTTCATCTGCGCTATGGGCACGCCGCCAATGGTGATGCGGCCATGTTGCGGCTCATGAAGGCGCAGCAGCAGCGCCAGCAGGCTGGATTTGCCGGCGCCGCTGGAGCCGGTGATGGCCAGATGCTCGCCCGGCGCCACGGTAAGATCGAGCCCGTCCAGCACCGGCGGGCCATCGTAGCGGAAGCTGACGGCGGAAAAGCTGATCGTGGTGTCGTCCGGCCAGGGCTGGGGGCGGGGCGGATCGACCAGGGTCGGCGGTAATTCCGAGAGCGCGGTCAGCCGCTCGGCGGCGGCCATGGCGGTGGTCAGCTTGCCGACGCTGCGCACGATGACGCCGGTGGCCTCGAAACTGCCGATGATGGCGAGGATGAGCCCGGCCAGCACCGGGCCCTCGATGGTTTTTGCCTCCAAGGCAAGCAGACCCGCCCAGAGCGCGGCGGCCAGCGCCAATGCGGCGAGCCCTTGCACGGCAAGGCCGGCCAGGCTGGTGAGCCCGGCCAGATGCGCGCGCGTGCGGGCGAGGCGCCGCGTGGTGGTTGCAAAACCGGTTTGGGCCGTGCCCAGGACGCCCAGCAGGACGAGATCGGCATGGCCATCGATGCCATCGAGCACGCCGGCGCGGGCTTCGGCGGCCTGCCGCACCGCATCGCTGCCGGCGCGGCGGCCCAAAAATACAAGCGCCGCAGGCACGGCGAGCGTGGCAGCGGCAAAGGCCAGGCCATAGGGCAGGGCGGCGGCGGGCAGCAGCCAGCCCAGCAGCGCGGCAAGGGCGGCGCCGGTGAGCAGCGCGGCGAGAATGGGGCCGATGGCGACGAGAAAGGCGGTGTCGAGCGCATCGATATCGGCGGTGAGGCGGCTCACCAGATCGCCATGGCGCAGGCTGCGGTCGCGCAGCGGCAGGCGCGGAAACAGGCGCGAGAAAAGCCAGCCGCGCAGGTCGGCCAGCAGCCGCAGGGTCGCGTCATGGCCGCTGAGACGCTCGCCATAGCGCGCCAGGATGCGGATGAAGGAAAAGCCGCGTACCAGCGACGAGGGCACGAACAGGTTGAAGGCAAGGCCCGCCGTGGTTAGCGCCGCGGCGGTGATGAACCAGCCGGAGGTGCCCAGCAGGGCGATGCCGGCGGCCAGCGTCACCAGCGACAGGATCAGGGCAAGGCCGAAGCCGTGCGCCTGGCGCATGAACAGCCGGCGAAAGGCAAGAAGGGCCTTCATGCGCGCTTCCTTTCGAGGGGGAGAAGAGACTGGCGCTCGAAGCGCCAGGCCCTGTCCATGCGGTCGGCGAGTGCAAGCGAATGGGTGGCGATGACGAGGGTGCGGCCCCGGGCATAATCGAGCAGGGCATCGAGCACAGCCTGTTCAAGCGCCGCGTCGAGATGCGCGGTGGGCTCGTCGAGCAGGATGAGGCTCGCGTCGCGCAGATAAAGGCGCGCCAGCGCGATGCGCTGGACCTGCCCGCCGGACAGGCCGAGCCCGCCTTCGCCCAGCACGGTATCGAGGCCCTGCGGCAGGGCCTGGGCGAAACCGTCGGCCTGCGCCAGCTCGGCGGCGCGGCGAATCTCGGCGCGGCTGGCGCCCGGGCGGGCCAGGCCGATATTGTCGGCGAGCGAACCGGCGAAGATACGCGGCTTCTGCCCCAGCATGGCGACGCGCCCGCGCAGTTCGGGCTCGGACCAGCCCCCAAGCTCGCGGCCATCAAGGGTGATTTGACCTTCATAGGGGCGCAGGCCGGCAATGGCTTCGAGCAGGCTCGACTTGCCGATGCCGCTGGGGCCAAGCAGGGCGACATGCTCGCCCGGTGCGATGGCGAGACCGGCATGGGACAGCAGCAGGCCGGCGCCATCGGGCGTGCGCAGGGTGAGATTGGAAACGCCAAGGCCGAGGGGCCCGGCCGCTTGCGGGGGGTAGTCGACAAGGGGCCGGATGGTTTCGGGCAGTGGGCCGAGCTGGGCCTCGATCTCGCCGATGGCGGCGCGGGCGGCGGCGCGATCGTGATAATGGGCGGCGAGCAGGCGCAGGGGATTATAGATTTCCGGCGCCATGAGCAGGATGAACAGCCCCATTTGCAGGGTGAGGGGCGTTGACCTCAGATGCAGGAAATCGATGAAGGTGAGCCCGACATAAAGCGCGATGCCGGCCACCCCCAGGGCGGCGAAGAATTCCAGCACCGCCGAGGAAAGGAAGGCAATGCGCAATACGCGCAGGGTGCGGCGGCGCAATTCGTCGCTGGCCGCGACGATGCCTGCCGTTTCCGCTTCGGCCCGGCCGAACAGCTTGAGCGTGGTGAGCCCGCGAAGCCGGTCGGCGAAGCGCCCGGTGAGCAGGCTGAGGGCGCGGGCCTGGCGGCGGGTGGCGATCTGCGCGCCCCAGCCGGCCAGCGCCATGAATAGGGGAATGAGCGGCGCGGTGACCAGAAAAAGCAGCCCCGCCACCCAATCGAGCGGCAGGATGACGACGCCGAAGGCGATCGGCAGCAGGCCCGCCTGCGCCAGCGCCGGCAGGTAGCGGGCAAAGAAACTGTCCAGCGCCTCCACCTGATCGATGATGGCGGAGGCGGCGGCGCCAGACTGCGGCAAATCGACCGAGCGGGGCGATGCCGACAGCAGATGCGCAAACAGCGCCCGGCGCACCCGGTCCTTGATGATCTCGGCCGCCTCGGCGCCGGCCCGCTCGCCCAGCGCCCCCAGCGCGGCGCGCAGTAGAAGCAGGGCCAGCATGATGAGGAGCGCTGGAGCCAGGCTGGCCGCCGGCGTGTTCCCCTCGATGGCGCGGCCCAGAATATCGGCCAGAATCCAGGCCTGAGCGACCAGCAGCGCCCCTCCGAGAAGGGGAGCGGCCATGGCCAGGCCCAGCCAGAAACGGCCGAGGCGGGACAGGCGCGACAGGGTCCTGCCGTTCTGCCGGTCGATATCGGGGCTTGTCGCGCTCATCTCGTCTCCGCTGCGCGCCGGGGCCGAAAAAGCCCCGGCGATATCCACCCCGGATGCAAGGCTAGCGGGCCGCGCTCCGCATGTCTTGATCTGGGTCAACGCGGCCCCCGAGCCGTTCCGTGCTATAGGGAAAGCAGAGACGGGGCCGAGTCCCGGCCCCGCCAAGCATAAAGGCAGGCCCTCATGACCGACATGCTTGTCGTCGAGCTTTCCCGCTGGCAGTTCGCCGCAACTGCCATGTATCACTTCCTCTTCGTACCGCTGACGCTGGGCCTGTCGCTGATGATGGCCATTCTCGAAAGCGTCTATGTGATGACCGGGCGCGACATCTGGCGCAAGGCGACCCTGTTCTGGGGCACGCTGTTCGGCGTCAATTTCGCCATGGGCGTGGCCACCGGCGTGGTGATGGAATTCCAGTTCGGCATGAACTGGAGCTATTACAGCCATTATGTCGGCGACGTCTTCGGCGCGCCGCTGGCCATCGAGGGGCTGATGGCCTTCTTTTTGGAAGCCACCTTTATCGGCCTGTTCTTCTTCGGCTGGGACCGGCTGAGCAAGGTGGGGCACCTGGTGGTGACCTGGCTGGTGGCGCTGGGGGCCAATTTCTCGGCGCTGTGGATCCTGATCGCCAATGGCTGGATGCAGAACCCGGTCGGCGCCCGCTTCAATCCCGACACCATGCGCATGGAGATCACCGACTTCATGGCGGTGGTGTTCAATCCCGTGGCGCAGGCCAAGTTCGTCCATACCGTGAGCGCCGGCTATGTGTGCGGCGCGGTGTTCATCTTCGCCATTTCCTGCTGGTTCCTGCTCAAGGGGCGGCATGTCGAACTGGCTAGGCGCTCCATGGTGGTGGCCGCCAGCTTCGGCCTCGCCTCGGCGCTGTCGGTCGTGGTGCTGGGCGATGAGAGCGGGTATCTGGCCACCGAGCACCAGAAGATGAAGATCGCCGCCATGGAGGCGATGTACGAGACCGAGCCGGCCCCGGCCGCGCTGACGCTCTTCGCCATTCCCGGCAAGGACGGCCATCCCGCCTTCGAGGTGCGCCTGCCCTGGGTTCTGGGCATCATCACCACCCGCTCGCTGGATATGGAGCTGCCCGGCATCACCGAGCTGGTAGAGCACGCGGCGACCCGGATCCAGTCCGGCATCACCGCCTATGAAGCGCTTCAGGAGGTGCGCGCCGATGGCGGGGATATGGCGGCGCGGGCGCTGTTCGACGAGCATTCGGCCGATCTGGGCTATGCCCTGCTGCTCAAGAAATATCGGGACGACGTGGAAAACGCCACCGGCGAGGAAATCGCCCTGGCCGCCTTCGACACCGTGCCGGATGTGTGGCCGCTGTTCTGGACCTTCCGCATCATGGTGGGCATCGGCTTTTTCTTCATCGCCTTCTTCGCGGTGTGGTTCTA
>NZ_JAUCDN010000075.1:0-12178 GCF_034675085.1 Devosia sp. | reverse complement strand
AGCCGAATTCCGAGCGGGGCAAAAGCTGGTCGATGAAATAGGCCACCGCCATGGGGAAGGCGAGTTCCAGCAGGCCGGCGACGATGGCGCAGCCGAAATCGAGCACGAACAGGCCCTTATAGGGCGCATAATAGGAAAAGAAGCGCTTTATCATCGATTGGCTTTGGGCGAGAAAAGGGGCGACGGGCGGCCGCTCCCCTGCCGCGCGGCCTTTGGAAATCCTGCCTAGCACAATCAGGTTAGGATGCAAGCCGGTGCCGGTTTATGCCCGACCGCCCTCACTTTTATCCCCGCGGCGCCCGTTCGTGAGAAAATTCATCTCGAAATGGTGTTTTCATCGCCCCGATTTTACCTCGCCAAAGCAAAACTGGCGGACAACAAAAGACCGGCGCTTATTTTCAAAACAACTCAAGATGTCGAACGGATGCGATTTGACAGCTTTCAGGCCCGATGCTAGCGATACCCGTATGTCAGCGATGACATATGCCGTTTTCATGGCAATGTCGGGCGCGCAAACAGGCTTTGGGGAGTCGCTGGTGGGTATGAATATTCTATCGGGCCGGTTTGGCGCGCGCAGCCGGTCATGAAATTTTCCGCCTGTATCGAATGGCTCTTCGCCGACGCCACCGACGATGTCGCCGAGCGCATCCGCCTTGCCCATGTGGCCGGGCTCGATGCGGTGGAATTCTGGCTGTGGACCAACAAGGATATCCCCGCCGTCAAGGCGGCGCTGGACGAGACCGGACTGTTGCTCACCGGCTTTGTCGCCGAGCCCATGGTGGCCCTCACCGATGCGGCCAATCACGCCGCTTTCCTTGAGGGTTTGGAGCGCTCCATCACCACGGCGCGCTGGCTGGGTGCGCGCGCCCTCATCGCCCAGGCCGGCCACGATATCCCCGGCCTCAGCCGCTCTGACCAGCGTGCCGCCCTCGTCGATTGCCTGGGCGCCGCCGCCGACCGGCTCGCCGGCACCGGCATCCGCCTCGGCGTCGAGCCGCTCAACACCCATATCGACCATCCCGATTATTATCTGGCCTCCACAAGCGAAGCCCTCGACATCGTCGAAGCTGTCGCCCGGCCCGAAATCGGCATCACCTACGATCATTATCACTCCTACGTCATGGGCGAGCGCATCGAGGACGTGCTGGAAGGCCGGGTGCATCACGTTGTTCATGCCCATGTCGCCGACCACCCCGGCCGCAACGATCCGGGCACCGGTGAAATCGACCTCGGCCCGCGCCTCGCCTGGCTTTATGCCCAGGGCTATGCCGGCCCGGTGGGCCTCGAATACCGCCCGATCGGCGCCACCGCCCCTGCCCTTCCCCTCATTCGCGCGCGCCTCGCCGCCCCCCGCCGCTGAAAAGCCCGTTTCCCCCCGAAACCCGCAGCTAAAACGAGATTTTTATCCTCCTTGCGACAGCTTCACGCTAGAATGGAGCCGGCGACGCTTGGTGCTGAAAAATCATCGTTGTTGTGAAGTTGAAACCTGTTGGGGGCGCATTCAGCGTTTAGCCGCATGAGCCGGAATTTTCTGGTCGTCGATCCCGAGGAGCGGCCCGACGTGCTGCGGGGCCTCGCCTCGCCGGTCCGCATCAAGATCCTCAAATCGCTGCATCAGCGGGGCGGGCTCAATGTCAACGACATCGCCGATCTGCTGGCGCTGCCGCAATCGACCGTTTCGACCAATCTGCAAATCCTCGAGGAAGCCGGCCTGATCCGCACCGAGACGCAGAAGGCGCGCAAGGGCAACCAGAAAATCTGCCATGCGGTCTACGAAGAAGTGCTGGTCATGTTCAAGGAAGAGGTGTCGGCCACCCGCGCCAACATCATCGAAGTGGCCATGCCGGTGGGGCTTTACACCAGTTGCGAGGTCAGCGGCCCCTGCGGGCTCTGCTCCACCGAGGGCATTATCGGCCTGCTCGACGTGCCCGACGCCTTTCTCGATCCGGCGCGCATGCGCGCAGGCCTCATGTGGTTCACCCGCGGCTTCGTCGAATATCAGTTTCCCAACAATGCCCGCCTCTCCAAGACCAATATCGAGGCGCTGGAATTTTCCCTCGAGCTGTCCTCGGAGGTTCCGGGCACGGCGACCGACTGGCCCAGCGACATTACCATCTGGGTCAACCAGCAGGATGTCGGCACCTGGACCAGCCCCGGCGATTTCGGCGACCAGCGCGGCGTCTATACCCCCGACTGGTGGACGCTGCGCGGCAGCCAGTATGGCATGCTCAAGACCTGGCGCGTGGCGCGCGACGGCACCTATGTCGACGGCGTCAAGATTTCCCCGGTGGCACTCAAGGATCTCGACGTGCCCAACCACCATTCCATCCGCCTGCGCATCGGCATGAAGGAAAACGCCCGAAATCCCGGCGGCATCAACATCTTCGGCCGCGGCTTCGGCAATTACGATCAGGATATCGTCCTGCGTATTCATACGGAAGATTAGGGCATGTCTCCCGAAAGGGGGAACCGGTTTCGGGATAAAAATACGTGCAAAAACAGCACCTTAATGTGAAACAGGCCGGCCTAAAGCATCGCGACGCACTTTAGGCGTTTCGATTTCGATCGCCCCCGCCGCTCAGATCACCTTCTCGTCTGCCCCGAACAGATGAGACTGGGCCGCGTCCAGCGTCAGGCTCACCGCCTGGCCGGGCCTGGCATCCAGGTTGCCCTCACCCTCGACGATGAGCTGGCCGGCCGGCGTGTCGACATAGAGCAGGGTCGAATTGCCCAATTGCTCGACAATGCCGACCGTCCCCTCAAAGGATGTATCCGCTGCCCCCGCCGGGCCTAGCCGGATATGCTCGGGCCGCACGCCGACCTCGACCCTGTCGGACGCCGGCGCCGCCCCACCCCGCGATGCGATGGTGACATTGCGTCCGCCCGGCAGGGCCAGCCGGTAGGTCTCGCCATCGCGTCCGGCGATGGTGGCGGTGAAGAAATTCATCGCCGGCGAGCCGATAAAGGCGGCGACGAACTTGTTGGCAGGGCGATTGTAAAGCTCCAGCGGCGAGCCGACCTGGGAGATATTGCCCTTGTCCAGCACCACGATCTTGTCGGCCAGCGTCATGGCCTCCACCTGGTCGTGCGTCACATAGATCATGGTGGTCTTGACGTCCTGGTGGAGCTTTGCCAGCTCCAGCCGCATCTGCACGCGCAACATGGCGTCGAGATTGGAAAGCGGCTCATCGAACAGGAACACCCGGGGCTCGCGCACCAGCGCCCGGCCGATGGCGACGCGCTGGCGCTGGCCACCCGAAAGCTGGGCGGGACGGCGATCGAGCAGCGGCTCGAGTTGCAGCATGCGCGCCACCGTCGCCACCTTTTCGTCCTGCACCGCCTTGGGCGCCCGCGCCAGCGACAGCGAAAAGGCGATGTTCTGCCGCACGGTCAGGTGCGGATAGAGCGCATAGGACTGGAACACCATGGCCGTGCCGCGCTTGGCCGGCGGCACATCGGTCACATCCTCGCCATCGATATAGCAGGCCCCCTCGGTGATCTCCTCCAGCCCCGCGATCATGCGCAGCAGGGTGGATTTGCCGCAGCCCGAAGGCCCGAGCAGGGCGGTGAAGGATCCCTCATCGATACGCAGCGACAGGTCGGTGATGACCTGGACGCTGCCATATCGCTTGGTGACATGCTGAAGATCGACGGTGCCCATGGATAGTCCCGATTCTCTTTGAGGAAGCTCAGCCCTTGATGCCGGCCGTCAGCATGATGGCCTGCGTCACACGGCGCTGGAAAATGAGGTAGACGATGGCCACCGGCAGCGCCGCCAGCATGGCGGTAGCCAGGTCGCGGGCATATTTCACCCCGAACGCATCATAGACCTGGGTGATGCCGATGGTGATGTTCATCATCTGCTCGTTGGTGACAGCCAGGAACGGCCAGAGGAAATTGTTCCAGGCGCCGATGAAGGTGATGATGGCCAGGGCCGTGGTGATGCCCCAGTTCATCGGCAAATAGAGCCGGAAGAACAATTGCAGCTCGGTAGCGCCATCGATCTTGGCGGCCTCGCGAAATTCCTTGGGCACGCTGTCGAAGAACTGCTTGTAGATAATGACCGTGACCGGCGCGATGAGCTGCGGCAGGATCACCCCGATCCAGGTATTGATGAGCTTGAACTGCGCCATCAGCACGTAGTGATTGATGATCAGCGCCGGGATGGGCACCATGAAACTGGCCAGGATCAGCCACCACAATATCCGCCGCCCCGGAAAATCGAGCTGACTGATGGCATAGCCCGCCGCCGCGCTCATGATGATGACGAGCACCGTGGTGCCCAGCGAGGTGACCAGCGAGTTGATGTACCAGGCGCCGATCTTGGTGTTGAACAGCACATGGGTATAGGCATCGAGCGTGAAGCGGCGCGGCCACAGGTCGATCCCGGGCTGCACGACGTCGTTTTCCACCTTGAAGGTGGTGACCAGCGTCCAATAGAGCGGGAAGGCCCAGATGATGGCGCCGATCAGGGTAACGATGGTGGCGATGAGGCCGGCGATATCGAGCGTCTTGATGAGCCGGCGGCGCCGGGGCGAGAGCGTGACGACGCCATCTTCGGCAAGGGGAATGGCGGTCATTTCTCACCTCGGGCGCGAAGCAGCTGATATTGCAGGACGGAGAAGATGACGATGATGGCAAACAGCACCACCGCCACGGTCGCGCCATAACCGCCCTGGTTTTTCTGGAAGGCATTGCGGAAGATCAGCTGCACCATGCCCATGGTGGCGTCGGTCCGGCCACCTTGTCCGAACAGATAGATCTGGTCGAAGATCTTGAATTGCAGGATCAGCTGGATGGTCAGCACCAGCACCGTCACCGGCCAGATCAGCGGCCAGGTGATGCGGCGGAATTGCTGCCAGCGCGTGGCGCCGTCGAGCTGGGCCGCCTCGTAGATTTCCGAGGAGATATTGCGCAGGCCGGCCACGAACAGCAGCACGTTGAAGCCCACCAGCCACCAGATTGTAATGAAGGCAACGCTGGGCATGAACAGCGGCAGGGTGCGGAACACCGAGATATTGCCCCCCGTCAGCCATGAGATGGGATATTGCAGGATGCCGAACTGGCTGTCGAACATCCAGCCCCAGATGCGGTAGACCACCGAGACCGGCAGGATATAGGGGATGAAGAAACAGGCCAGCACCAGCGATTGCGCCCAGCCCTTGAGCCGGTTGACCCCCAGCGCGATGGCCAGGCCCAGAAGCGTGGAGGGGATGACGCTGAGAAGCACGAAATAGGCGGTGTTCCAGAAAGCGACGCCGAAAAGCCGGTCGCCGAACAGGCGGAAATAATTGTCGAGCCCGATCCATTCTCCCGCCCCGATCAGGGGCGCTTTGTGGAAGCTCAGCCAGATCATCTGCAAGGTCGGCCAGACGAAGAGCAGCCCATAGACCACGACGAAGGGCGCAACCAGGAGCAGGGCGACACCGACTTCGGACCGGTTGTAGCGGCTGCGCTTGCGGCGGGCCGGCTGGCCGGCTGCGGCTTGAATATCTGCCACGTCGCTCCCTCCTCCAGAGCTTTGGTGGAATGGCCGGCGCCCAAAGGCGCCAGCCACGATATCGCGGGAAGGATCAGCGCTGGCCGTTCAGGTCGTCGCGCATTTCTTCCATGGCGGTCTGCGGATCGATCTCGCCATTGACGGCCGGCATCAGGTAATTGCCGGCGGCATCGTAGAGCGGCGAGGCGACGCCGGCCAGCGGCGAGACCGGGTCGAAGACCGCGGTTTCGGCCAGCGAGGAATAGACCGCGTTGGGCTGCATGTTGCGGAACTCGTCATTGTCGCGAGCCGGACGATAGGCCGGGATGTGACCAGCGGTGGCCCAGAAGGTCGAGTTCTCGTTCATCCAGTGGATGACCTTGAGCACGGCGGCGCGCTTTTCGGGCGAGACTTCGTTGCCGACGCGGTTGGGAATGACGAAGGCATGCGAATCGGCCCAGGTGGCCGGGTGGTCGAAGAAGGTGGGAAGCTGGATCGCGCCCCATTCGAAGCCCAGTTCGCCCTTGGCGGCCAGATCCGCCATGGTCGGCACTTCCCAGACGCCATTGATGTGCAGCGGCGCCTTGCCGCCGGTGAAAAGGGCAATGGAGGCCGGATAGTCCACCGATTGCGGGGCCAGCCCGCTCGCCACCCAGTCGGCCACGACCGAAGTGGCCTTCACGGCCTTGTCGAGATTATCCCCGGAGAGAAATTCGCCATTATCATCGAGGAACTGGCCATCCTGCTGGCCAAACAGCGAATAGAAGATGCGCCACTGGCTGTCACCGGCCGCCGTATGGATGGAAATACCGTAGTCGGAGCCGTTGGCCTTGAGCTTTTCTAGCGCCGCCTTGAAATTATCTACCCCATCGAGCCCGGTCGGCAGGCCGTTTTCACCGATCAGGCCAGCCGCTTCCAGAGCCGTCTTGTTGTAGTAGAGAACCACGGAATGGATATCGAAGGGCACGGCATATTGGGCGCCATCGACCTGGGCCGCCTTGAAGTTGGCATCTTCGAAATCGGCGGCACTAATGCCCGCCGCTGCCATCTCGTCGGCGGAAATCGCGCTGAGCGTACCGGTTTCCACGCCCAACGGAATGCGCGACAGGTGGTAGGTCGAGATATCGGGCCCCTCCCCGATGGCGGCCGATGTCTGCAACTTGGTGTAGAAAGGCGTTCCCCACTCCAGGGTCGTCGCCTCGATCTTGATATCGGGGTTTTCCTCGGCGAACTTGTCGAGCAGCGTCTTCATGCGAACGCCATCGCCGCCGCTCAGGAAGTCCCACCAGACGACGGTTTCCTGCGCCAGTGCGCCACCGACCGATGTCCCCAGCAGCGCCGTGCTCAACAGCGCGGCTCCAACGAGATTACGGATCACGATAAATATCCTCCCAATGAACCTACCGGCAGCGTCTGTGCTCCATGGCCGATGGCTGCTCGGTTCCTCCAACCTACAGGTCCGACCATAGCAAATCATAAAGTACGATCAATACCGGAAATTAAGATCAGGTAGATTGGTGCACATCGCGACTCTTTCAACTATGCCGATACGAAGAAAGCCACAGGCCACCCGATCAATGACTTACGTCGCAAAGGGTCAGGAATTGCGACATTTTCTGGTGTTTTTGCCTTCCGACCTCGCCTCCGCACCCTACCGGAAGGCCTCACGGGTCACTATTGGAAACAGGGGACGGCGCGCAGAATGCCGCTTGACGCCCGCCCCGGATTCCGGCTCCAATATGCAAAATTTCTGATATAAACCCAAAAATTGGGTTCAATAGGAGGATTTTAGAATGCGTGCGAGCGTCACAGCGCACCGCGACTTCACCATCTCGGACATTGATGACCGCCTTTACAGCGCTTTCCTCGAGCATCTGGGCCGCGCCATCTACACCGGGATCTACGAGCCCGACCATCCCACCGCCGACAAGAACGGCATGCGCGGCGACGTCGCCCAGCTCGTACGCGACCTGAAAATTCCCTATGTCCGCTATCCGGGCGGCAATTTCGTCTCCGCCTATAATTGGGAAGATGGCGTGGGGCCGCGCGAGCAACGCCCCACCAGGCTGGACCTGGCCTGGCATACTTCGGACAGCAATGCCGTGGGCGTTCACGAATTCTACGACTGGTGCCAGACCGTCGGCACCGAGCCCATGCTGGCCATCAATCTGGGCTCGCGCGGGCTCGATGACGCCCGCAATTTCGTCGAGTATGTCAATGGACCCACAGGCTCCTATTGGGGAGACCTGCGCAAGAAGAATGGTCGCGCCGATCCCTTCGACGTCCGGCTCTGGTGCCTGGGCAACGAGATGGACGGCCCCTGGCAGGTTGGTCACAAGACCGCCGACGAATATGGGCGCCTCGCTGCCGAAACGGCCAAGACCCTGCGCGCCTTCGATAAATCGCTGGAACTGGTGGTCTGCGGCTCGTCCAATGCCGATATGCCGACCTATCCCGAATGGGAGCGCGTGGTGCTGGAGCATACCTATGAGTCGGTGGACCACATCTCGCTGCACATGTATTTCGCCAACCGCAACAACAACACCGCCAACTACCTGGCGCTGAGCGAGAAGCTCGACGCCTATATCGGTGCCGTCGCCTCCACCATCGATTTCGTCAAGGCCAAGAAGCGCTCGAAAAAGCGCGTCACCATCTCCTTCGACGAATGGAATGTCTGGTATCATTCCAACGCCGCCGACCGCGCCGTGCTCGAAGGCAATAGCGGCTGGCCGCACGCGCCGCGCCTGCTCGAAGACGCCTACAATTTCGAGGACGTGCTGCAGGTCGGCTGCATTCTCAACACCTTTATCCGCCGCTCGGATGTGGTGCGCATCGCCTGCATCGCCCAGCTCGTCAACGTCATCGCGCCGATCATGACCGAGCCGGGCGGCGCCGCCTGGAAGCAGACCATCTACTATCCGTATTACTTCGCCTCGATTTTCGGGCGCGGAACGGCGCTCAAGCTGGGGGTCGACAGCCCGGGCTATGATGCCGACGTGGCCGACAACGTGCCCTATCTCGATATTTCAGGCGTGCACGACAAGCAGGCCAACACGCTCACCTTCTTCGCCATCAACCGCCATGGCAGCGAAGAGCTTGAGCTGTCCATCGACCTCAAGGGCTTTGGCGGCGCGGCGCGGATAATCGACCATCAGGTCGTCACCCATGCCGATCTCAAGATCGCCAATACGCTGGCCAATCCCAACGCCGTCGCCCCCCGCGCCGGCAGCGGCATCGGCGTCGATGGCGGCACGCTGACCGGCAAGCTGCCGGCCTATTCGTATCAGATGATCCGGGTTCAGCTCGGCTGAGCCTGGAAGGCCCCCGACCGATAGGGGCCGGCGGGACCGGGTGGCACGCCTCCCCGCACACCCGGTCCCGATCTTGTTTCCGGCGCGGTTCGGATGCGCCGATGGAGGATTGAATGGCTGACAATGGCAATGGGCTGCATCCGCGCCCGCGCGTCACGCGCGAAGAATGGATCGATCTCAACGGGCAATGGCAATTCGCCTATGACGATGCCGACAAGGGGCTGGACCAGCGCTGGCAGGCCGATGCCGAACGCTTCGACCGGACCATCACCGTGCCCTTCCCGCCCGAAAGCGAAATGTCGGGCATTGGCGACACCGCCTATCATCCGGTGCTCTGGTATCGGCGCAGCTTCTCCGCCTCCGCTCCGGCCGGCACTCGGCTTTTGCTGCATTTCGGCGCCGTCGACTATCGCGCCAGCGTCTGGGTCAATGGCGACCTCGTGGCCACCCATGAAGGCGGCCACACGCCCTTTTTTGCCGACATCACCTCGAGCCTCGCCTCCAGCGGCGAGCAGGTGGTCGTCGTACGCGCCGAGGATCAGCCGCTCGACGTCACCCAGCCGCGTGGCAAGCAGGACTGGCGGCCAGAACCTCACGACATCTGGTATGATCGCACTTCGGGCATCTGGCAGGCCGTTTGGCTCGAGCCGGTGCCCGACATCTATATCGACGACTTCCAGCTCACCCCCGATATCGTCACCGGCAGCGTCAAAGTCGAGGCGATCCTCAACCGCAAGCTCGAAGGCTTTTTCGACATTGCGCTTACCCTGAAAGGCGAGCGCCTCGCCCAGCAGCGCATCGCTATTTCAGGCGATCGCTTCGAAACCGTGGTGATGATTCCCGCCGCCCAGAACGGGGTTCATCGCGGCCACCTCTATTGGGTGCCGGACAACCCCAACCTCATCGAGGTCGCCGCCAGCCTGCTCGATGGCGCGAGCCAGACAATAGACACCATAAAGAGCTATTTCGGGCTCAGAAGCGTGGGCATTGGCAATGGGCGGTTCCTGCTCAACGACAAGCCGATCTTCGTGCGCTCCGTGCTCGAACAGGGCTTTTATCCCAAATCGCACCTGACCGCTCCCAGCGCCGATGCGCTCAAGCAGGAGGTCGAACTCATCAAGGCGCTCGGCTTCAACGCCGTGCGCATCCACCAGAAGATCGAGGATCCCCGCTTTCTCTATTGGGCCGACCATCTGGGACTGATGGTGTGGGGAGAAATCGCCAATGCCTATGAATACAACGCTCTGGCCGCCGACCGGCTGACCCGCGAGTGGCTGAGTGCGGTTAAGCGCGACCGCAGCCATCCCTGCATCGTCACCTGGGTGCCGATCAATGAAAGCTGGGGTGTCACCGACATCGCCCAGCGCCAGGACCAGCAGGATTTCGCCACCTCGCTCTATCACCTCACCAAGGCGATCGATCCTACCCGCCCGGTAATTTCCAACGATGGCTGGGAGCACACGATCTCCGATATCATAGGGGTGCACGACTATACCCAGCACAAGGAACAGCTCGTGGACCGCTACGGCACGCTGGAGGCCATAGACATCTCGCTGGGCGAGATGCGCCCGGCCCGCCGACGCCTGCTGCTGCGACCCGAGGACCAGCGGGACCAGCCCTTCATGCTCACCGAATTCGGCGGCCTCTCACGCCATCCCGAAACCGGGGACACCTGGTTCGGCTACGCTACCGCGCAGACCGACGAAGACTATCTGGCCATGATGAAGGCCCTGTTCGACGCCATCTACGACAGTCCCGACATCGCAGGCTATTGCTACACCCAACTCACCGATACCCAGCAGGAAACCAACGGGCTCTATGACGAGAACCGCAAGCCCAAGCTGCCGGTGGAGGCCATACGGGACATCATCATGCGCCCCAGCAAGGCCGTGCCCACCGAAGCGCTCGACATTGCCCGCCAGAAGGCGCTGCGGGTCAATTTCGGCCAGGTGACGTGAGCGGCGGAGCATCCGCTCCCATCGGCCAGGTCGGCGTCCCGCCAAGGGCCGCCGATCTGGACCTGTTCAAGACCCTGCTCGTCTGCGGCATGATCGCCGCCCATTGCATCCAGCTCCTGGTCTTCCGGCCCTCCCTGCCGGCGGCGATCGTCAGCGAAACGGTCAATTTCATCACCTTTTCCGGTTTTCTCTTCGCCTTCGGCCTCGGCCTAGGCCTTTCGCGCAGCGGGCCCAAAAGCTGGGCACTGCGCCTCAAGCCGGTCGCCATGCTGCTCCTGGCCACCTGGTCCTCGGAGATCGCCTTCATCCTGCTGGTCGACAAAAAGCCCCTGCTACCCGAGCTGTGGAACGTGCTGACGCTGAGCCGCCTCTATGGCTGGAGTGAATTTCTGGCCAGCTTCGCGGTGCTTTACGCCGTCATCGCCCTCGCCCGACCCTGGCTGATCGCATTGGCCAGTCGCTGGTATCTGCTGGTGCCCGCCGTCATCCTGTGCCTTCTGGCCACCAATATCGTCGTCAGCCTCGATATTCCGCTTCTCGCGACCTTGGTCGGCACGGAAAATTTCGCCAGCTTTCCCCTCCTGCCCTACCTGCCCTGGTTCCTGATCGGCATTTTTTTTGCTCGCAACCGGACCTATCCCGCGCTGCTCGATTGGGCCCTCACCTGCCTTGCCACCGGTGCCTGCGTGTTTTTTCTCATCCAGACCGGCAATGGGCCCGAGCGCTTTCCGCCAGCTGCACTCTGGATCGCCGGGCCGGCGCTGGCCTTGCTGGTCTATTTCAGCTTCACCCGCTGGCTGGCACGTAGCGTTCCCCTGCCGCTCGTGCTGCTCGCCACCGGCCGGCACGTGCTGGCGGCGCTGCTGGTCTCCAACCTCGTTATTTTCAGCCTGCGCTTTCTCTTCGGCTTCAGTCTGGGAAAAGGCTGGGCGCCGCTGGCCCTCATCATTGCCATCATTGCGGCAACGACGCTTTGGGCCGCCCTGCTCGATCAGCGTCGTCCTGTGCTGCGCACTGCTCCTTGAGGCCGGCTACCGCCTCGTGCTGGCTCAGGAAAATCCGGCCATGCAGATGCTTGAGGAATTCCGTGTCCTTGAGCCGATCCATCACCGGCCCCTTCACCTCGGAAAGATGGAAGCCTACACTGATATCGGCGAGCCGCCGGTTGATCTCCTCCAGGCTTTCCAGCGCCGAGGCGTCGATGGCGTTGACCGCCGAGCACATCAGCACGACATGCTTGAGCGCCGGCCGCTCGGCGACCTGGGCGGCGATAGTGTCTTCGAGAAACCGCGAATTGGCGAAATAGAGGCTCTCGTCGATACGAATGGAGACGATCTCGGGATGCGTGAGCACCGCATGGCGCGCGATATTGCGATAATGCTCGGTGCCCGGCACCTGGCCGACAATGGCGACATGCGGCTTGCTGGTGC
>NZ_JAUCDN010000074.1:0-12255 GCF_034675085.1 Devosia sp. | reverse complement strand
GATGATGCTCTATTTCGGCTACATCATGGCCTATAACCAGGCCATCCTCGATGCCGAGGGCCTTGCCGCGCCGACGAATTACGAAGAGCTGCTGGAGGTGGCGCGCAAGACCACCAAGGACCTCAACGGCGACGGCATCATCGATCAGTTCGGCCTGCACCACCCCACCAAGGTGGGTGGCGGCCAGTATGTCACCGAAATGCTGAACTACGTGCTCGATGCCGGCGGCCGCTGGACCAATGCCGAAGGCCAGGTGACCATCAATACGCCCGAAGTGATCGAGGGTCTCACCCGCTGGAAGACCATCGTCACCGAAGGGCTGATGCCGCGCGACCTGTCCTCGGGCGAAACCCGCCAGCTGCTGGCCGACGGCAAGATCGCGGTCGGTCTCGACGGCCCCTGGCTGGTGCCGATCCTTGCCAAGGGCGCCGCGTCCGAAGACGTCAGGATCGTCGCCGACCCGCTGAGCCCGCCGGTGGGCGGCTCGTCCAATGTCATCGGCATGGCCAAGGACATTTCCGACGAGCACAAGGCGCTGGTCTGGGATTTCATCCAGCTCGCCATGAGCGATGAGTTCCAGTCGACCTACGCGACGCTTGCCGCTTCGCCCGCCCCCAGCCCGCGCGCCGACATTACCGAGGCCACCGCGGTGACCCCGGAATTCGGCCTGCTGGTGGAAGGCGCCCAGGCCGCATCGGCCGAAGGCATCGACCGCATCCCGGCCGGGCTCGAAATTCAGTATAATGAGTTCGCCAAGATGGTGATGGAGGAAAGCCAGCGCATGATCATCGAGGATCTTGATCCTGCCGCCGTTGCCGCCACCATGCAGGCCCGCGCCGAAGAATTGCAGAATCAGTAATCTTCATCCACGGCCGGCCGGACGAAAATCCGGCCGGCTATCCCGCAATACCGGAGTGCGCCGCCCATGAGCCGCCTTCCTCTTCTCGACCTGGCGCGGCCGAGCCGCCGGCACTGGCTGGGCTATTTGCTGCTGGCGCCCGCCGTAGTGCTGATCGCGCTGATCATCATCTACCCGCTCATCGTCTCCTTCGATATTTCCTTCCAGAAGGTCGATATCGTCCGGCTCGACCGGCGCGCCCCCTTCAACCTCGTCAACTACCAGCAACTGCTCGGCTCGGCCGAATTCTGGATGGCCTGCTGGGTGACGCTGAAGATGGTCGTCATCGTCACTGCCTGCTGCGTGGCCCTGGGGCTGGGAACCGCGCTTCTGGTCAACAATCATTTTCGCGGCCGCACCGTGGCGCGCCTGCTCGTGGCGCTGCCCTGGGCAGTGCCCGAGATCATCGCCGTCGTCATCTTCGCCTGGATTTTCGACTCGTCCTTCGGCCTGATGAACTGGCTGTTCTTCCGGCTGGGCCTCATCAACGAAACCATCAACTGGTTCTCCGACCCCAATGCCGCCTTTGTCGCCGTCGTCGTCACCATGGTGTGGAAGGGCTATCCGTTCGTGTCGATCATGGCCCTGGCGGGCCTGCAATCCATTCCCGAGGATTATTACAACGCTGCGCGCGTCGATGGCGCCAATGCCTGGAACCGCTTCACCCATATCACCATCCCCTCGCTGATGCCGGTGCTCGGCGTCACCATGGTGCTGGTGCTGCTCTGGGTGTTCCGAGATTTCTCGATCATCAACGTGATGACCGGCGGCGGCCCGCTCAAGGCGACGCAGACCCTCTCCATCATGACCTATGAGCACGCCTTCGGCTTCTTCAAGATGGGCTATGCCTCGGCCGTCGGCGTGGTGACGCTGATCTTCTGCGTGCTGGCCAGCCTGCTGATGATCGGCCGTGAGGCCGACGGCATCTACTGAGGAAACATCATGACCAGACGCCGCCTCAACATCGTGCTGCTCTATGCCGGCGTGGTGCTCACCTGCGCCATCCTGCTCTTTCCCATCTACTGGCTGGTGGTCACGGCCCTGTCCAAGCCCATCGACCTGCGCGTTCTTCCGCCCAATTTCTGGCCCGAAGTGCCGCAATGGCAGGTCTTCGCCAAGGTGCTCGCCGATCGGCCCCTCCTGCTCTGGCTGGTCAATTCGACGCTGGCCGCCCTGGGCGCGGTGACGCTCTCCATGTCGGTCTCGATCTTTGCCGGCTATAGCCTCTCACGCTTCCGCGTGCGCGGCGGGCAATCGCTGGGGCTCTTCATCCTGACCGCCAAGATGCTGCCGGCGACATTGCTGGTGATCCCCCTGTTCGGCATCTTCCGCTCCATGGGGCTGGTGGGCTCGCTCTGGTCGGTCATCCTGGCGCAGGCCACGCTGATCGTGCCTGTCACCACCTGGAGGCTGAAGGGCTATGTCGACACCCTTCCACGCGAGCTGGAACAGGCGGCCATGGTCGATGGCTGTTCGCCATTGGGGGCGCTGTTCCGCGTCATCCTGCCGGTGGCCACGCCGGGCCTGGCGGCAACCTGCCTCTATGGCTTCGTGCTGTCCTGGTCGGAATATGCCTATGCGCGCACCTTCCTCACCAGCGCCCAGGGCAATTGGACCGCCAATCTGGGGCTCACCACCATGAAGGGCGAATATGTCTCGGACTGGAACGAGATTTCGGCGGCCGCCATCATGGTCGCGATCCCCGTCCTCCTCATCTATCTTTTCCTCGAACGCTACCTGGTCAGCGGACTGACTGCCGGGGCGGAGAAATAACATGGCCGGAATCCGTATCGAAAATGTCCGTAAGTCCTTCGGCGTGCTGGAAGTCCTCAAGGGCTTCTCGCTCGATGTCGCCGATGGCGAATTCGTGGTTCTGGTCGGCCCTTCGGGCTGCGGCAAATCCACCATGCTCAAGATTCTCGCCGGGCTGGACGATGCCACCTCGGGCCAGATCCTGATCGGGGACCGCGAAGTAACCGACGTGGCGCCGGGCGAGCGCGACGTGGCCATGGTTTTCCAGAACTACGCGCTCTATCCGCATCTGAGCGTGGCGAAGAATATGGGCTTCGGGCTCAAGATGCGCGGCATGGCCCGCGCCGAGATCGACCGCCGCGTACGCGAAGCCGCCCGGATCCTCGATGTCGAGCATCTGCTCGACCGGCGGCCCAAACAGCTGTCGGGCGGCCAGCGCCAGCGCGTCGCCCTGGGCCGCGCCATCGTGCGCGAGCCGCAGGCCTTCCTCATGGACGAGCCGCTGAGCAATCTCGATGCCAAGCTGCGCGTGCATATGCGGGCCGAGATCGGCGCCCTGCACAAAAGGCTGGGCGTCACCACCATCTATGTGACCCATGACCAGATCGAAGCTATGACCATGGCCGATCGCATCGTCATCATGCGCGACGGCGCGATCCAGCAGATCGCCGATCCCGACACCATGTTCCAGCATCCGGCCAACCTGTTCGTCGCCGGCTTCATCGGTTCGCCCGGCATGAACTTCATGCGCTCTATGGTGACCATGGGCGCCAGCGGTCCCCAATTGCGCCTGTTCGGTCAGGATGTCCCCGTGGACCGCCCCATTGCGGAACTGGCCGGCAAGCCTGTCATCGTGGGCCTGCGCCCCGAGCATTTCGCGGCTGGTCCCGGCCCGGTCAGCTTCACCGTCACGCCGCGCCTCATCGAAAGCCTGGGCAGCGAGAAATATCTCTATATCGAGGTGCCTGAGGAAAATAGGGGCGCCATCACCGCGACGCGCGGGGGAGAGGACGATCATCGCGGCGATTCCGTCATCGCGCGTATCATGGATGTCGGGGCTATTCCCCAGTCCGAGCCGATCACCCTTTCCTTTGATCCCTCGCGCCTTTATCTGTTCGATGCAGAGACACATGTGACGATCGCCGGCTAATCAGGGTAGACCCATGCCAAGACCCGCAGATGGTCCGACAGGGCTGGAAGACCGCGACGTTCCCACCGGAGCCGCGGCGCTGGCCAAGGGCCTGCACCTGCTCGAAGTGATCGGCGATTTCGAGACGCCGCCCCGTTTCAAGGACCTTCAATTGCGCACAGGGCACCCTGGCGCGCATGCTCAATACCCTCGTGCTGTTCCGCCTCGTGCGCCACGAGGAAAGCGACGCCACCTATCGCCTCGGCCATCGCCTGTTCGAGCTGGCTCATCGTGTCTGGGAAAACTTCGACCTGCGCGGCGCTGCCGCTCCGGTGCTGGACCGGCTGGCCGACGATATGTCTGAAACCGTCGCCATCTGCTCCATCGATGGCGATGAAATCCTCTATATCGACCACCGCAGCCGGGGGGGCGCCTTCGGCTTCCGTATCGAGGTCGGCCGCCGCGCGCCACTGCATTGCACGGCCGGCGGCAAGGTTCTTCTCGCCTTTGCCGCTCCGCATGAGCAGCGCGTCCTGCTCGACCGGCTGCAACTCACCTGCTATTCGGACCGCACCATTACCGATCGGGACGCACTGGTCGCCGAACTGGCGCTGACCCGCGCCCGTGGCTATGCCGTGTCGATTTCCGAGCACGTGCCGGGCGTATCCTCGGCCGCCGCGCCGATTTTCGATCATACCGGCAAGGCCATCGCCGCCATCGGCGTCCTGGGCCCAGGCGAGCGCATGAGCACCGATATCGTCCATATCTGGGGGCGCGATCTCATGGCCGCCGGACGGCAGGTTTCGGGCAATGTCGGCGCCGCGCCCATGAACATCAATTCCTATGTGCGCACCGACCTCGTCGCCGATCCCGGCCTGCACTGCGTCCTGCCCTGGGGCGCCCATCTTGCCGAAGGGCCACTCTGGGCGCCCGAGGAAAAACGCCTCTATTGGGTCGATATCCTGGCCCCATCCGTGCATCGCTTCGATCCTGCAACCGGCGACAATCGCGAGGTCGTCATGCCGGGCCTGGTCAGCGCGCTGCTGCCCCGCCAGGGCAACGGGTTCATCGCTCTGGCGCAGAATGGCGTGTCCGCTTTCGATTTCGAGACGGGAGCCCTGTCGCCGCTGGTCAATCCGGAAGCCGATATCGGCGATAACCGCTTCAATGACGGCCGCTGCGACCGGCGCGGCCGGCTTTGGGCCGGCACCATGCCGCTCGATGCCACCAAGCCGGCCGGCTCGCTCTATGTGGTCAATCCCGACCTCACCTGGCGCCGCGCCGATACGGGCTTTTCGGTAGCCAACGGGCTCGACTGGAGCCCCGATGACCGCACTTTCTACTTTGTCGATTCCGCGCCCGGCCGCATCTACGCCTATGACTTCGACATCGGTGAGGGGGCCGTCGCCAATCGCCGGATCTTTGCCGAAGTTCCCGCCGCCAGCGGCCGCCCGGATGGGCTGGCCGTCGATAGCGAAGGCTTTGTCTGGTGCGCCATCTGGGATGGCTGGTGTGTCCGCCGCTATGCGCCCGATGGCAGCATCGACCGCGAAATTCGCGTGCCGGTGCCTCGTCCCACCAGTGTCGCCTTCGGCGGCGAAGATCTCAAGACGCTCTATATCACCACCGCCCGGGTGCGCCTGCCCTCGCGCGTGCTTGCCGAAGCCCCCTTTTCGGGCGGCCTGTTTGCAATTGAGGTGCCGGTCGCCGGCGTGCCCGCCGGCAAGTTCGCGGGTTAGAACGGTCCCGACCGGCACAAGCGCCTGCAAAGATTTGCCTTATTATCGGTGCGACCATGCGGCCGGGCAGGGCCATGTTGCCCGCCGCAGCGGCGCCTCGACCTGTTCATGGCCGCGATCAACGCCTATCGACGCGGCAGGGCAGCGTGAATCTAAATGGTAAACTGTTGACAGTTGTCAGGAGGCATGCATAGCTCGCGGGTGAGGGAGCGCTGCCGTCCGGGTGACATATCACCCCGCAGGCCCTGCAAATTGGAAGGGAGTACCAATGTCATATTTCAGAAAGGTCCAGGGCGTTGCCGCTGCTGCTCTGATCGGCGCGACATCTTTGTTTGCGCTTACCTCCGCCACCCTGGCGGCCCCCGAAGAGCTGACCATTGCGCTGTCCGGCGACATTCCGACGCTCGATCCGAGCAAGGACACCTCGCCGATCGGTCTCAAGTTCCGCCTGAACGTCTTCAACGCGCTGACCGAGCTTGGCCGTGAGGGTGAGGTGATTCCGCAACTGGCGGAAAGCTGGTCGACCAGCGAGGACCAGACGGAGTGGACCTTCAAGCTGCGTCCGAACGTGAAATTCCATGACGGCTCGGTGATGACTGCGGCCGACGTCGTGTTCAGCGCCGAACATGTGCTGGCCGACACCACCTCGCCGGTGCGCACCTTCATGCGCCTGGTCCAGAAGGTGGAGGCGCTCGACGACCTGACGGTCAGGTTCACCCTGTCCCAGCCCCATGCCAGCTTCGCCCGCCAGTCGAAATATCTCTACATCATGTCCAGGGCCTATTATGAGGCGGCGGGCGACACGGGCTTTGCCACCAAGCCGGTCGGCTCCGGCCCCTATCGGCTGACCGAATGGGTCAAGGATGACCGCATGGTGCTGGAAGCCTTCCCCGACTATTGGGGCGGCGAGCCGGCCATCAAGAAGGGCACGTTCCACCCCATTCCGTCCGATGCGGCGCGCGCCAATGCCCTGCTTTCGGGCGAGATCGACCTGAGCCCGAGCCTGCCGCCCAGCCTGATGGACATGCTCCGGGGCAGCCCCGAACTCCGCGTTGAAACCGCGCCGGGCTACCGCGTGACCTTCCTTGAGCTCGACCCCACCCGCACGCCCTTCGATAATGCCAAAATCCGCGAAGCGGTGGATATCGGCATCGATCGCGTCGCCATCGCCGACCGCCTGCTGCGTGGCACGGGAAAGGCGACCGGCGTCATCGTGCCGCCCTCCAATATCGGCTACGACGCCACCATCCCGACCCCGCAATTCGATCCCGAGCGCGCCAAGCAGCTCATCGCGGAGTCGGGCTATGACGGCACGCCGTTCATGATCGACTATCCCAACAACAACTACCCCATGGCCAATGAGGTGGCCCAGGCCATCGCCAGCTACCTGACCGAGGCCGGCCTCAAGGTTCAGCTCAACCCCATGGAGTTCACTGCTTTCTTCCCCAACTGGGTGCAGAACAAGCTGAGCCCGATGTATTTCTTCGCCTATGGCTCGTCCCAGTTCACGGCGGAATCGGTGCTCACCACGCTCTACGAAACCGGGGGGTCGCCGGCCGGCCACCACACCGATCCGGCAATCGACACCATCATGGCGGCGCACCGCGCCGAGCGCGACCCGGCCAAGAAGCAGGACCTGATCCACGAGGCCCTGCGCGTTGGCAATGCCGGTCGCCAGATCGTGCCGCTCTACGAGATGCTGCAGGTCTATGGCGTCAAGGCCGATATCGACTACACGCCCTATCCCGACGAAATCGTGCGTCTTTATACCTTCGAATAATCGTCTCCCGACGTGTGCGACTGGGCCGGCTTCCGCCGGCCCTTTTTTTGTCGGTGATGCGGGTGCGCGCGCGCGAGCGAGCGAGCCCTCTTCATCCCTCCCCATCCACGGCGTCGTGCCGGCGCAAGGCCGACAGAGCGCGATGCGGGGAGGGGGGCAGGTCAGGCGCGAGACGCCTCAGGGATCGTGCGTGAAGAGATTTTGCGGGCTCATGATGTCCGCCGGATCGAACTGGGCCTTGAGTTGGCCGAGCAGCTCACGCACCGCGGGCTGGCGGGTTTCCATATAGGGATATTTCCGGCCGATCTGCATATGCACGCCGCCCATCTGCCGCCACTCTGCCAGAATGGTCCGGGTCAGTTCCTTGAGCTTGTCGCGCGCCGCGGGATTGTCGGCACGGGGCTTGAGGGCCGCGCGCTGCGCTTCGCTCATGAAATGCAGGTGAATGGGCAAGGGCGCATCCGACCAGCGGATCAGCGTTTCGACACCCACTCCCGAAGGGCCGTGTGTGGACAGCAGATAGCCATGCGAGATACCCAGCGCCTTGAGCGCCTCGGCGTCGCGCTGGAACACTGCTTCGGTGCGGGTGAAGCATTCCCCGCCGCGCGAATTGGGCACGACCGTATGCAGCCAGGCCATGCGTTTGCCCGAGGGGGTGAGAAGGCCCGACATGGGCGGAAAGGGCACGGCGCGCATGACGCGCGGGATGGAGGCGGGGATTTCGCGCCCGCCCGCCGCTCTGGCGATGGCACGGACCCGCCGGGCGCGCCGCTCGGCTTCGCGCTGCTCGCTCCCCTCCACGATGGTGTTCATCAGATAGCCAACCTTGCGGGCGAAGCGCCGGCCATGCAGGGCGATCAGGGTGGCGTCGCGCAAGCCCGACGAGAGGCTGGAAGCGCCCCTGACGATCTGGCCCATGGTCTTGAGATCGGCCAGCAATCCCTCGCTCTGCATGCGTGACTGGGCGGAAAACGGGTCCATGCCCAGACATTCCGAGGCCAGCAATTCGGCGCCGATCTGCGCCATGGCGCCCATCTGGGCGGCTGGATCGTCGAAGGAGAATGAGACGAAGGCTTCGCCCTTGGCCATGGGGATCAATTGCAGCGTCACCGCTGTCTTGATGCCGAAGGCACCGCAATCCCCCAGGAACAGGCCGGTCAGATCGGGCCCGTAATTGCGAAAGAACGGCACACTGTTCGCATCGGCGGCCGACCCGGTCTGGATTAGCTCACCCGTGCCCGTCACTACCCGCAGGCCGAGCACGGATTCGGCGGAAGTGCCACGCGAGGCGGAACCGAAGAATTTCGCCCCCTGCGAGACCGAGGCGCCCACAGTGGCGTTGCGGCCTGAAAACGTGCCCCAGAACGGCGTCGTCAGGCCATGAGGGCGCAGCGCGTCGCGCAGGGCGGACCAGGTGACGCCGGCCTCGACGGTCACATAACGGTCCTGGACGTTCAATTCGAGGATTCGGTCGAGCCCCGAGAGGTCGACCAGGGCGCAGTCCGGTCGGGCCGGCAGGTAGCCGGCACTGTAGGACAGGCCGCCTCCGCGACTGTAAAGCCCCACGCCTGATGCCCCGGCTTCGCGAACCAGCCTTTGCACATCGTCCTCGCTGGCGGGGCGGAACACGGCGATAGGCTTGTGCGGGGCCTGGTAGAAGACGTCGGTTGCGTAAAGCTCCAAGACGTCACCGACCATGGGCAGCCCGGGCAGGCGGGCGGCCAGGGCCGCGGCTTTGTCGGAAGGATCGATGACCATGCAGGGCCTCTAGTGCTGAAGGGTTCGGCGCAGATAGCGTCCGTGGCCGACTGTGCGGCCAAGCATTTCGCCGTCGCGATAGACCTCGACGCCGCGCACCAGCGTGTTGGTGACGCGGCCTTTCAGTGGCATGTCCTGATAGATGCTGTAGCCGGCATCGCTGCGCACATGCTGGGCATCGAGCCGATATTCCGCGTCAAGATCGACCAGCACGAGATCGGCATCGAAGCCGGGCGCGATGGCGCCCTTCCGGCCCCAAAGACCCATGGCCCGCGCCGGGTTCTCGCAGAGCAGCGCCACGATCCGCTCGATGGCGACGCCACGGCGGTGATGGCCTTCCGAGAGCATGACGGGCAGCAGCGTTTCCAGGCCGGGACAGCCCGGAGAGGCCTTCCAGATGCCGCCTTCCTTGCCGGCCAGGGTGCGGTGCACATGGTCGGAGGCGACGGTGTCGATGGCGCCCGAGGCGATGCCCCGCCAGAGCGCTTCGCGGTCGGCGGGTTCGCGCAGCGGCGGGTTGATCTTGCCGACGGCGCCGCGTTCCCAGGTGACGTCATGGGTCAGGTAATGCGGGCAGGTTTCTATGGTGATGGATGCGCCCTGCCGGCGGGCGGCCATGGCTGCATCCAGCGCCTCGCCCGACGAGGTGTGGACGACATAAATGGGCGCACCGGCCGCCTGGCAGAGCCGGGCCGCGCGCTGAATGGCATCGGCCTCCACGAAAGGCGGCCGGCTGGCATTCCACGATGCCAGGCCGTTTCTGCCCTCGGGGTCCCCGGCCATCACCCTGTCGCGCAGATAGTGCACGACCTCGATATTTTCCGGATGCGGGCAGAGCAGGCCACCATGCTCGGCGCAGGCCTGGGCCAGGCGGAAGAGAAAGGCGTCGTCGATATCGGGCAGGCCGAGGCGCTTTCCCTCGCCGCCGCGATTGTTCATGAAGATCTTGAAGCTGGGGATGCCGTAATCGGTGATATAGCGCGGAATTTGCGCCAGCTGCTCCTCGGTCGAGATGATGAGGTGGTAGCCGAAATCGACATGACTGCCGGCCTCCGTCACCGCGCGGATGGTCTCGAAGATTTCCGAATGCTCCTGCGCGGACAGGATATAGGGGATGATGGTGGTGACGCCGCCGCTGGCGGCCGCGGCGCTTTCGCTGGCGGCGTCCGATGCTTCGTGCGGAAAGGAAATGTCGCTGCCATGGCCGAGATGGACATGTACGTCCAGCGCGCCCGGCATTACCAGGCGTCCAGCGGCATCGATGCGTTGGGTGGCTTCCACCGTCTCGCCGGGTTCGAGAATGGCGGCGACGCGGCCCTGCCGCACCGCAATGTCCAGCGGCGCTGGCTGCTGACCGGGCAGGGCCACCAGGCCGCCGGAGACGACGAGATCGAACATGGCTATTCTCCTGCTGTGGTGTGCTCGCGGATCAGGTGTACCGCTTCTCCATGGCGTCGAAACGGGGCTTGCGTACCGTGCTCTGCCGCATCTCGAAGCTGGCCAGCGCGGCCCTCACCCCCTCGAGCGAGCCGGTGCGCTGCAACTCACCCAACACGTCATGCACCGATAGCAGCGCGGCCTGCAACGCGGCATTGGCGAACAGCCCCGCGCCATATCCCATGGATTTCAGCGTCTCGTGCTCGACCGGGGGGCTCTTGCCGCCGAAGACGTAGTTGAAGATTTGCGGCACGGGCAATTCGTGCGCGATGCGGGCGATATCCTCGAGATTGTCGGGGGCCTCCACGAAAGTGACGTCGGCGCCGGCTTCGATGTAACGATGTGCACGCTCAAGGGCATCCTCGATGCCGTTCACCGCAATGGCATCGGTGCGCGCGATGACCTGGAAGTCTCCGTCTCGCCGCGAATCCACCGCCGCCTTGATCTTCTGCACCATCTCGTCGGCGGGAATGACCGCCTTGCCCGAGAAATGGCCGCATTTCTTGGGGAAATCCTGATCCTCGATCTGGATCCCGGCGGCACCCGCGCGCTCATAGGCGCGCACCGTCCGATAGGTATTCACCGGATTGCCGAAGCCCGTATCGCCATCCACCAGCAACGGGATGTCGACAGACTCGGCGATGACGGCGATATGCTGCACCATTTCGCTCATGGTGATCAGGCCGACATCGGGAGCCCCCAGATACATATTGGTGACGCCCGCTCCCGTGATATAGGCGCACTCATACCCCAACCCCTCGATGACATTGGCGAAAAGGGCATTCGGCGTGCCAGGCAAAAGCACGGCTTCGCGGCGAGCCAGGATCGACTTGAGCCGTGCGGCGGGTGTGGTCACGCTAAATTCTCCTTGTAACGGCGGGCCGGCGCCTTCCCATATATCCGGCCTCCGAACTCAATGCTGGACACAGTCTCCGCTGTGTGATGTAAACTGTCAACAGTTTATGGATCGCTTTGTTGATGAGCGCGATCTCAGAGGAGAAACAGATGCCGGCATCGGCGCCGCAGGGCGATGGCATTCCTCCCATCCGCAAGGGCTTCGTCACGGTGGAGGGATGCCGCCTGCACTATACCCGCCGGGGCGAGGGGCCTGCGGTGGTGATGCTGCATGCCAGCCCTTGCTCGGCCAAGGTCATGGCGCCGTTGCAGGCCGTCTGGGGTCGCGAATTCACCACCTTCGCCTTCGACCTGCCGGGCTTCGGCCTGTCGCAGGCCCCAGCGGATGGTGAGATCACCATCGAGCGCCTGGCCGACCTCATCGCGGCAGGGATGCGTGCCATTGGCATCGGCCAGGCCGCGCTTTACGGGCGCCACACCGGCGCTAGCGTTTGCCTGGAACTGGCGCTCCGCCATCCCGGTCTGGCTTCCATGCTGCTCACCGATGGCCTGCCGATCTTTTCGGCACCTTATACGGAAGAGCGCCTGGCCCAATACCTGCCGCCCATCGAGCCGCGCTGGGATGGCGGGCATCTGAACTGGGCCTTCTTCCGCTACCGCGAGCAGCATATGTTCTGGCCGTGGGATGCGGGCGATCTTGCCCACCGTGCCGATGCCGACCTGCCCGATCTCGATTTTCTGCATCGTGGCATGCTGGAACTGCTCGAAGCTTCCACGACCTATGCACGCACCTATCGCGCCGCCTTCCTGCATCAGGCGCTGCCGCGCATCGATGCGGTGCGTGTGCCAGCTTATTGGGGCAACCGGCCGGGCGACAGCCAGTTCAAGACCATGCCGCTCTATCCCG
>NZ_JAUCDN010000073.1:0-12389 GCF_034675085.1 Devosia sp. | reverse complement strand
TCACGTCGCTTCTGTTGACCACCCGCAGCGTATAGTCCTGCCGCAGCCGATCGCGCAGCGCGATCAGTTCGGTCTCGGCCTTTTCGGCCGCCGCCCGATTGCCCTCGGCGGCGAAAGTCTGCCCGCGCGTGCGCAGCGCCTCGGCGTCCAGCACCGCTTGCTGTACCTTGGTTTCCTCGTAAATGGTGCGGTAGAGCGCATCGAGCCGCGCCGGCAATCCCTCGCTCAGCTCCAGCCGGGCCGCCTCGGCCACGCCGCGCTGATAGGGTTGCCACACCCCGAAAATGCCGATGCAGACCACCAGCAGCGCCGCCAGCGCCAGCGCGGCCGGCTTGCCCCAGCGCTTGCGCCCCACATAGAGCCGGGCCAGCGTGGTGCCGAAGCCGGGGGCGGGCGGATCGTAGACGAAGCGGCTTTCCTGCAAAGCCGCCACGCCTTCGCGCAGAATGCGGTCCGGCACCTCGATGCCCTGCTGGCTGTAGATTTCGCGCAGCTTCTCGATGAGCTGCTTTTCCTTGGCGTCGGTGCCGAGTTCGCGCAAGGCGAGGTCCTGCTGGTGACGGAGCGTGTCGACCACGTCCATCGCCAGCATCACCTCGTCCAAAGGAGCAGCGGGCTTGGCTGTCACGTCACTCATGGCTGGCGTTCACCCGTGGTCTGCCGCTCCTCAGCGCTTGGTTTCGAGCAGAAGCGCGTTGCCGTCGGCGGCCAGCGCGGCCAGGCGCCGCTTGCCGTCTTCCACCGCGTCGCGGATTTCCGCCGAATTCTTGGTCGAGGCCACGCGCATCTCGTTGATGATGGTGCGGCTCTTTTCCTGGAAGTTCACCACCGAATCGACCAGCTTTTTCACCGCGTCGGCGCGCACCGTCGGGCCATAGCCGGCCTTGACCGCCTCTTCCTGCACCTTGTCGCCGATTTCCGAGAGCGTTTCGAGGCTCTTGGACATGCCTTCCTTCATCGCGTTCAGCGTCTCGGTCGATTCATGCAGGCCGAACATGCCGGTGAACGAGGCCGAAAGCGCGGTCAGAACCGTCTCGTTGGTCGAGAAGAACGAGATCGACTGCTGATACACCCGCTCCTTGGCGTTGGTGGTCTGCATCAGCCGCGCCATCACCACTTCCGAGGTGTTGTAGGAGATGGTGAGATTGTCCGAGAGGTCCTTGGCGATCTGGTAGCGCTTTTCCTCGTTCTGCATGTCGCGCAGCTTTTCGTCGCGGTCCATTTCCAGCCGCGCCCGGTCCGCCGGCACGCTGCCGGTATAGCCGGCCACCGCCTCGGAGGCGGCGCTGAGGACGTCCTTCTTTTCGCCCAGGCGTTTCTCGGCCGTTTCCAGCACTTCGAGCGCCATCACCTCGGCCTGCTTCAGCGCGCCGCGGAAATCGCGATAGGCTTCCAGGATGATCTGCTCGCGGTCGATCTGGTCCTTGGTGTCCTTGGTGACCGACAGATAGGTGTCGCGGATCTTGTTGAAGCGCGTGGCGATGTCGCCCCGGCTCACCTTCATCCACACATTCGAGGCGCGCTCGAGCAGGTCGAGCTTGTTGTCGGCAAGCTGGTCCACCATGGCCTTGGCGTCGTCGCGGATCGAATCGAAGCCCTTTGTGATGTCCTCGTAGCGCTCGCCGATCTTCATGGCAGCGATCTGCTCGCGCACCACTTCGTTGAAGGCGCTGGCCTGGCTCAGCGTGCGCCCGATCAGCACCACGCGGGTCTCGTCCAGTTCGGTGATCTGGCTCAGAAGCCCGGTAATGGGCTGCTCGCCCTGGTTTTCCGGCCAGATGCCCAGGTCGCGGATGGCCGTTACGGCGCGGTCCAGATATTGCAGCGGCTTTTCCACAAGCGCGGTTGCTGCATTCTGGGTGGTCTGCGCAGTCGTTACGTCATCGGCCATTCGTGTTCTCCCATGCTGGCGCCGCTCTGGCGCTATAGATCGCCCCTGCGGGGCGTGCTGACAATTGCAAGCCGGCCCGGCGGCAACTATTTAACCCACATTGGTGCGAAAAAGCCGCACGTAAAGGGTTGGGAGCCTTTGATGGATTTCGGCGGCCGCTACCATATCGCCGCGCCCCGCGTCAGTGTCTGGGCGGCGCTCAACGATACCGATGTGCTCAAGGCCGCCATTCCCGGCTGCCACCGCATCGACTGGTCCGGTGAGACTACGCTCGATCTGGAAATCAAGGTCAATCTCGGCGTGGCCCACCCCGTCTTCAAAGGCGATCTGGCGCTCTCCGGCATCGTGCCGGCCGAGCGCTATACGCTTTCCGGGCGGGGCAAGGGCGGGCTGCTCGGGCTGGCCGAAGGCGCCGCCGATATCGTGCTCTCCGATATCGAGGCCGATACATTGCTGGTCTTTGCCGCCAAGGGCGGGGCCTCGGGCCAGATCATGAAGCTGGGCAAGGCCGTCATCGGCAATTCCGCCCAGAAGATCATCGACGGCTTTTTCCTGCGCTTTGGCGAGGCCATGGGCGCCCCCGTCATTCCGCTGGGCGAGGACGCCTGATGGGTATTTACGGAGCCCCGCGCTCCCGGCTATAGACGCGCCGGGGCCGCCGCCGGCATTGAGGTGCGTAACGCAGATTAACCTGTAACGCCCAAATTTTGACCAACCGGAAAAAATTGAGTGATTCCCTCTTGCGGCCCCTGCGTTTGCACGATTGTATTCGAAACCAGCGCACGGAGAGAATCCGTTTGAGGCCAGGCCTCGACGCTCCAGTGCGGGACAGGGAGATGACGTCAATGAAACTCACCACCTTTACCAAGGCCATTGCCGGCGGTGTCGCGCTGAGCGCGCTCCTGACGGGGGCTGCTCTTGCCGATCCGGCGCTGATCTACGATCTGGGCGGCAAATTCGACAAATCCTTCAACGAGGCCGCCTATAACGGCGCCGAGAAGTGGAAGGCCGAGACCGGCAAGACCTATCTGGACCTCGAATTGCAGAATGATGCCCAGCGCGAGCAGGCCCTGCGCCGCTTCGCCAGCCAGGGCGCCAACCCCATCGTGGTCATGAGCTTCATGTGGGAATCGGTGCTGGGGCCGCTGGCGGCTGAATTCCCCGACACCAATTTCGTGGTGATCGACGCCACCGTCGATGCGCCCAATGTGCAGTCCATCCGCTTTGACGAGCATACCGGCTCGTTCCTGGTCGGCGCGTTGGCCGCCATGAAGTCCGATTCGGGCACTTACGGCTTTGTCGGCGGCATGGACGTGCCCCTGATCCACCGCTTCTACTGCGGCTACGCCCAGGGCGTGCGCGCGGTGAATGGCGATGCCAAGCTGATCGAAACCTATACCGGCACCACCCCCGCTGCCTGGAACGATCCGGTCACGGCGGGCGAATTGGCCAAGGCCGCCATCGACCAGGGCGCTGAAGTCGTCTTCGCCGCTGCCGGCGGCTCGGGCCTGGGCGTGCTCCAGACCATGGCCGATGCCGGCAAATATTCGATCGGCGTCGATTCCAACCAGAACTACCTGCACCCCGGCTCGGTGCTGACCTCGATGGAAAAGCGCGTCGATAACGCCGTCATCGCTGCCTTCAACAGTGCCGGTGACGACGCCACCTTCACGCCCGGCCCCACCAATCTGGGCCTTGACGGCGATTTCGTCGGCTATTCGCTCGACGAATACAACAAGGACCTCATCACCGAGGACATGATCGCGCAGGTCGAGGCGCTCAAGGCCAAGATCCTGTCGGGCGAGCTTGTCGTCCACGACTACGAAACCGACATGAACTGCCCGCTGTAAGCGGCCAGCATGAACGGCGAGAACACCAACATCACGCAGCGGCCGGATTCGGCCGCTGCTTCCGCACCGGCGAATGGCTGGGCCATCGAGCTTGAGAAGATCAACAAGCGCTTCGGGGCCGTGCATGCCAACAAGGATATCGACCTCAAGGTCGCCCGGGGCACCATTCACGGCATAGTGGGAGAGAACGGGGCCGGAAAATCGACCCTGATGTCCATCCTCTATGGCTTTTACACCGCCGATAGCGGCACGATCCGCGTCAATGGCGTCGAACAGGCCATCACCGACAGCCGCCATGCGCTGGCGCTGGGCATCGGCATGGTCCACCAGCATTTCATGCTGGTCGACAATTTCACCGTGCTCGAAAACGTCGTGCTCGGCGCCGAGGATTCCGCCCTGCTCAAAAAGAGCGTCGACCGCGCCCGGCGCGAGCTGGACCGGCTGGAAAGCGAATACGACCTCGAAGTCGACCCCGATGCGATCATCGAGGATATTTCGGTGGGCCAGCAGCAGCGCGTCGAAATTCTCAAGGCCCTCTATCGCGGCGCCGAAACCCTTATTCTGGACGAGCCCACCGGCGTGCTGACGCCGCGCGAGGCCGACGATCTGTTCCGCGTGCTCGAAACCCTGCGCGCCCAGGGCAAGACGGTGATCCTCATCACCCACAAGCTGCGCGAGATCATGGCCATCACCGATTCGGTGTCGGTCATGCGCCAGGGCGAAATGGTGGCGACGGTGAGGACCGCCGAAACCTCGCCCGAGCAACTGGCCGAGCTGATGGTCGGCCGCCGGGTGCTGCTGCGCGTCGAAAAGGGCGCCGCCAATCCCGGCAAGACCCTGCTGGAAGTGCAGAACCTCGTCGTTAATGACGATATGGGCATCACCCGCGTCAAGGATGTGAGCTTTTCCATCCGTGCCGGCGAAATCGTCGGTATCGCCGGGGTGTCCGGCAATGGCCAGTCCGAATTGCTCGAAGCGGTCACCGGCATGCGCGACCAGCGCGCCGGCAAGGTCATTCTCAATGGCAGCGCGCTTTCGCTGCGCGGCGATGACGGTGCCGCGCGGGCGCGCGCCGCCGGTCTCGCCCATGTGCCCGAGGACCGCCAGCGCATGGGTCTGGTCACCAGCTTCAGCGAATGGGAAAATGCCATTCTGGGCTATACCGGCAGTCCCGAATACGGCGCGGGGCCGCTGCTGGATATCGGCGCGGCCAAGGCCAAGGCGACCGAGCAGATGAAGACGTTCGACGTGCGCCCGGCCGACATCAATCTCAAGACGGCGCTGTTTTCCGGCGGCAACCAGCAAAAGATCGTGCTGGCGCGCGAGATGGATCGCGATCCCGACGTGCTGGTGGTGGGCCAGCCCACGCGCGGCGTCGATATCGGCGCTATCGAATTCATCCACAACCAGATCATCAGGATGCGCGATGCGGGCAAGGCCATCCTGCTCGTCTCGGTCGAGCTTGATGAAATCCGCTCGCTGGCCGACCGGATCCTGGTCATGTTCGACGGCCAGATCGTGGGCGAGGCCGATCCGGCCACCGCCAGCGAAGGAGAGCTTGGCTTGATGATGGCCGGCGTCGTCGAGGAAAGGTCCGCTTCGTGAGTGCGCTTAGACCCCTGCCGCGCTGGGCCGATGTGACCCTGCTGCCCCTGCTTAATCTGGCTCTGGCCATCTTCGTGTCGGGGCTGGTCGTGCTGATGATCGGGCAGAACCCGCTCACCGCCATCTGGGCCATCGTCACCGGCGCCTTCGGCAATGGCTACAATATCGGCTACACGCTCTATTACGCGACCAATTTCATCTTTGCCGGCCTGGCGGTAGCGCTGGCGGCGCATGGCGGCCTGTTCAATATCGGCGGCAATGGCCAGGCCTATGTGGCCGGGCTCGGCGTCATCATCGTGGCCCTGGCCTTGCAGAATACCCATTGGCTGATCGTGGCGCCGGCGGCGCTGGTCGCGGCAGCCGTGTTCGGGGGCGCCTGGGCCTTCATTCCCGGCTATCTTCAGGCCAAGCGCGGCAGCCATGTGGTGATCACCACCATCATGTTCAATTTCATCGCCTCGGCGCTGATGATCTACATGCTCAACCGCGTGCTCAAGCCGGCGGGCGTCTCGGGCCCGGAATCGGCGATGATCGCCGAAACCGGCCGCATGCCCAAGCTGGGCAGCTTTTTCGCTCCCTTCAATTATACCCCGGTCAATCTCTCCATCTTCATCGCCATTCTGGCGCTGGTGGGCGTCTATATCCTGCTCTGGCACACCAAATTCGGTTATGCCCTGCGGGTTATGGGGCAGAACCCCACGGCGGCGCGCTATGCCGGCATTTCCAATTCGCGCATGATCATCGTCACCATGACGCTGTCGGGCGCGCTGGCCGGGCTGGTCGCGTTCAACGAAGTGCTGGGGGTGCAGAACCGGCTGGTGCTCGATTTCATGGGCGATGTCGGTTTCGTCGGCATCGCCGTGGCGCTGATGGGGCGCAATCATCCCATCGGCATCGGGCTGGCGGCGCTGCTGTTCGGCGCGCTCTATCAGGGCGGCAACGAACTGCAATACGTCATTTCCGGGCTCGACCGCACCGTGGTGGTCATCATCCAGGCCTTGGTGATCCTGTTCACCGGCGCCATGGAAGGGCTGTTCCGCCCCGGCCTGCAACGCGGCTTCATGCTGTTCTCTCCCGAGCAGAAGGCCGATGCCGTCGCTGTCTCCAGCGCCCGCACGGAGGGCTGAGCCATGGATTTGGGCGCCATTCTCTCCATTCTCGACGCCACGCTCCGCCTCTCGACGCCGCTGCTGCTGGCGTGCCTGGCCGGGCTTTATTCCGAGCGCGCCGGGGTCTTCGATATCGGGCTTGAGGGCAAGATGCTGGCGGCCGCGTTCGGGGCCGGCGTCGTCGCCGCGCTCACCGGCTCGGCCTGGCTGGGCCTGCTCGCCGCCATCGGCGTGTCGATGGCGACATCCGCGCTGCAAGGCGCCGCGGCCATTTCGCTCAAGGGCAACCAGCTCATCGCCGGCGTCGCCATCAACATGCTGGCGGCGGGGCTGTGCACGTTCCTGGGCCAGCAATGGTTCCGCCAGGGCGGCCGCACCCCCGCTCTTGGCCCCAATGGCCGCTTCAGCACCATCGATCTGCCCTTTGCCCGGGAGCTGGCCGATGTCCCGGTCCTGGGTCCGATCTATTCGGAGCTGATTTCGGGCCATTATCTGCTGGTCTACATCGCCTTTCTCATGGTGCCGCTCACCGCCTATGTGCTCTATCGCACCCGCTTCGGGCTGCGCCTGCGCGCGGTGGGTGAAAACCCCAAGGCGGTCGACACCGCCGGCATTTCCGTCACTCGCATGCGCTATTCCGCCGTGCTCATCACCGGGGTGCTCTGCGGGCTGGCCGGCGCCTATTTCTCCATCGCGCAGGGGTCGGGCTTCGGCAACAACATGACGGCGGGCAAGGGCTTCATCGCCCTGGCCGCGCTGATCTTCGCCAAGTGGAAGCCGCTGCCGGCTATGTTCACCTGCCTGTTGTTCGGCTTCCTCGATGCCTTGCAGATCCGCCTCCAGGGCGCGCGTCTGTTCGATATCGAGATTCCGGTGCAGGCCATCCAGGCCTTGCCCTATGTTCTCACCGTGGTCCTGCTGGCCGGCTTCATCGGCAAGGCCGTGGGCCCCAAGGCGGGCGGCGTGCCCTATACCAAGGAGCGCTAGGCCATGAGCGAGGTCGTCAGCGAGATCGACAAGGCCCTGTTCGCCGCCGCCGAAGCCGTTCGGGCCCGCGCCTACGCGCCCTATTCGAAGTTTCAGGTGGGCGCGGCGATCCTGGCCGATGATGGCAATATCTATGCCGGCTGCAATGTCGAGAACGCCGCCTATCCGGTGGGCAATTGCGCCGAGCCCAGCGCCATCGCCGCCATGCTGGCCGGCGGCGGCAAGCGCATCAGGCGCATCTATGTCACCGGTCCCGGCGCTATGCCGGTCACCCCCTGCGGCGGCTGCCGCCAGCGCATCCGCGAATTTGCCGATGCGGATGTGGAAATCGTCTCCCATGGCGTCGACGGGGCGCCGCTGGTGCAGACTTTGGCCCAATTGCTGCCGCATAGTTTCGGGCCCGAATATCTGGCGCCCTGATGAAGGGGCCGCCTCACGCGGCCCGGAGGAAAAGCGATGAGTCTCAAGGTCGTGGGCAGCAAGCCCCCTGAGCCCGCCCATAAGCGCAATCCCGGCTATCCGCTGGATCTCGATTGGGTGGAGCGCATCCGCATGAACCGCTCGGCGCTGGAGCGCCGCGCCGGCAGCATCGGTGCCCGCCGCACGGTCAAGAAAGACTACCAGCTCGCCTGGCTGCTCAGGGCGATCACCATGATCGACCTGACCACGCTCAATTCCGACGATACGCCCGGCCGCGTCGAGCGCCTCTGCGCCAAGGCCCGCAATCCCCTGCGCGCCGATATCCGCCAGAAACTGGGCGTCGATCATTTGCGCATCCTGCCCGGCGCCGTCTGCGTCTATCACAGCTTCGTCAAGACGGCGGTCGGCGCGCTCGAAGGCACCGGCATTCCCGTTGCCGCCGTCTCCACCGCCTTCCCGCACGGCCTCGCCCCGCTCGAAACCCGCATCGGCGAGATCGAGGCTTCGGTGAAGGATGGCGCGCAGGAAATCGACATCGTCATCGAGCGCGGCATGGTGCTGCGCGGCGACTGGCAGGGGCTCTATGACGAGGTTCGGGCCTTCCGCAAGGCCTGCGGCGACGCTCACATCAAGACCATTCTGGGCACCGGGGAGCTGGCCACCCAGACCAATGTCGCCAAGGCCTCCTTGGTCTGCATGCTGGCCGGCGCCGATTTTATCAAGACCTCCACCGGCAAGGAAAAGGTCAATGCCAACCTCGTCACCAGCCTCACCATGCTGCGCATGATCCGCTGGTTCGCCGAGGAAACCGGCATCGAGATCGGCTACAAACCCGCCGGCGGCATTTCCACGGCCGGCGACGCGCTCAAATATATGGCGCTGGTCAAGGAAGAGCTGGGCACCCACTGGCTCCAGCCCCATCTCTTCCGCTTCGGCGCCTCCAGCCTGCTCACCGATATCGAGCGCCAGCTCGAACATGGCCTGACCGGCCATTATGCCGCCGATTACCGCCAGCCGATGGTCTGATCGCGTTGGAAATTTCCGGCACTCTGAAGGAGGCCAGCAGATGAACAAGATCGCAGAGATTTTCGACAGCCTCGACTACGGCCCGGCGCCCGAGGGTCCCGATCAGGCCATTGCCTGGCTCGACAGCCGTGGTCGCCGCTTCGGCCATTTCATCGATGGGCAATGGACCGCGCCGGGGAAGACCTTCTCGGCCGACAATCCCGCCACCGGGGCCTCTCTGGCCGAAATCACCGATGGCACGCCCGAGGATGTCGATGCGGCGGTCAAGGCCGCCCGCGCCGCCTTCAAGTCCTGGAGCGCGCTGTCCGGCTATGAGCGCGGCAAATATCTTTATGCCATCGCCCGCATGGTCCAGAAGCATTCCCGCCTCTTCGCCGTGCTCGAAACCATGGACAATGGCAAGCCGATCCGCGAAAGCCGCGACGCCGATATCCCATTGGTGGCGCGCCATTTCTACCATCACGCCGGCTGGGCCACCCATCTGGCGCGTGAATTTCCCGGCCATGAGCCCTATGGCGTTTGCGGCCAGATCATCCCGTGGAACTTCCCGCTTTTGATGCTGGCCTGGAAGATCGCTCCGGCGCTGGCGGCGGGCAATACGGTGGTGCTCAAGCCCGCCGAATTCACCTCGCTCACCGCGCTGCTCTTTGCCGAGATTTGCGAGCGCATCGGCCTGCCCAAGGGTGTGGTCAATATCGTCACCGGCGAGGGTGATACCGGCGCCGCCATCGTCAACCATCCCGACATCGACAAGATCGCCTTCACCGGCTCCACCGAGGTGGGCAAGCTCATCCGCGCCGCCACCGCCGGTTCGGGCAAGGGCCTGTCGCTCGAACTGGGCGGTAAGAGCCCTTACCTCGTCTTCGAGGATGCCGATCTCGACAGCGCCGTGGAAGGGCTGGTTGAGGCGATCTGGTTCAACCAGGGACAGGTGTGCTGCGCCGGCTCGCGCCTTCTGGTGCAGGAGAGCATCGAGGAAAAATTCATCGCCAAGGTGCGCCGCCGCATGGCCAGCCTGCGCGTCGGCGATCCGCTGGATAAATCCATCGATATCGGCGCCATGGTCGCTCCGGTGCAGGTCGAGCGCATCCGTGACCTGATGAAAAAGGGCATTGCCGAAGGCGCCCATGTCTATGAGCCCGATGGTCCGCTTCCGGCCCAGGGCTGTTTTCTCAAGCCCGCGCTCGTCACCAATGTTTCCCCCGCCAATACACTTGTGGCCGAGGAGATTTTCGGCCCCGTGCTCGTCGCCATGAGCTTCCGCACCCCCGAGGAGGCGGTGGCGCTGGCCAACAACACCCGCTATGGCCTCGCTGCGACGCTATGGAGCGAGAATATCAATCTCGCCCTCGACATCGCCCCCAGGCTCAAGGCCGGCGTTATCTGGATCAACGGCACCAACCAGTTCGACGCCGCCGTCGGCTTCGGCGGCTACAAGGAGAGCGGCTTCGGCCGCGAAGGCGGGCGCGAAGGCATGGCCGCCTATCTCAAGCCAAGCTGGGAGAAAACGCTGAAAGCGTCTTCTCCCAGCGCAGCCCCCGCGAAGGCGGGGGCCGCCAATCCGCTCGACGCCGCCCAGATCGACCAGACCGCCAAAATGTATATCGGCGGCAAGCAGGCCCGCCCCGATAGCGGATATAGCCGCCCCGTTTTCGGCCCCAAGGGCGAACTTGTGGGCGAAGTGGGCGAGGGCAACCGCAAGGATATCCGCAACGCGGTGGAAGCGGCCCGCGCCGCCTCCGGCTGGGCCACTACATCCGCCCATGCCCGCGCCCAGATCCTCTATTTCCTCGCTGAAAATCTCGATTACCGCCGCGACGAATTTGCTGCCCGCATCAAGGCGCAGACGGGCCGCAACGGCGCCGAAGAAGTCGCCCGCGCCGTCGAGCGCCTCTTCGCCTTTGCCGGCTGGGCTGATAAATATGACGGCGCGGTGCATAATGCGCCGCTGCGCGCCATCGCCGCCGCCATGGTCGAGCCGCTGGGCGTGCTCGGCATCGTCGCGCCCGAAGCCAACCCGCTATTGGGCGCGGTGGCTCTCCTGGCTCCCGCCATTGCCATGGGCAACAGTGTCGTGCTCGTCCCCTCCGCGCGCGCGCCGCTGTCGATGACCGATTTCTATCAGGTGCTCGAAACCTCCGACATGCCCTCGGGCGTGGTCAATATCGTCACCGGCGATGGCGAGGCGCTGGCCAAGACCCTGGCCGAGCATGATGGCGTCGACGGGCTCTGGTTCATGGGTTCGGCCGCCGGCTCGGTCATGGTCGAAAAGGCTTCCGTGGGCAATCTCAAGCAGACCTGGACCAGCCGCGGCCTTGCTTACGATCTCTCCGATGAGCGCTTCGCCGGCGACTATTTCCTTGCCCGCGCCACCCAGGTCAAGAATGTCTGGGTGCCCTACGGCGCCTGAGCCGCCGGTGGCGCTGCCGGTGCCTCGTCCTCGGGGGCGAGGAAGATCGCTTCGAGCAGCGCCAGCGCCATAATGGCGGCCATCATGGCGCCGCCGGTCATCACCACGCGCTGGAGCACCACTTCCAGCGCGTCCCGCCCGCCCGTCGTCGCCTGCAGGATCATCACCAGCGCCGCCGAGCAGGTATATTGATAGATCAGCGGGCGGCGCTTGCCGGTGGTCATCTTGTCGATCAGGAAATAGGTGACCACCGTGCACAACAGGATCAGCACCGGCAGTTCCGGGATCATGCTGTAGATCGTCAGCACCCCGATGGCGATCAGCGCCCCCACCATGGTGCCGCCGCCGCGATCGACGATCTGGTTCACCTGCGTGCCGCGCCGGGGCTCGGCGCAGACGAAAACCAGCATGATCGGCACGATCATCAGGTTCATGTCGCCCGAAGCGAACGTGGCCAGCATGACCGGCAGGTAGACCGCGCTGCGGATCAGCAGATGCCGCCGTGCCTGCCCGCTCACCAGCGGCGCCACCACTTCTTCATGCACGCGTTTCGTGCGCGGTGGAAACAGCAGGTTGAGCCCCACCACCGCCACGCCCAGCGCCACCCCGCCCATCACCATGCTGTCGCGCATCACCGCCAGGGCATAGTCGCTGTAAAGCGCCGACATGGCCATCATCAGCGGAAACACGGTCAGCATCATGCCCCCGCGCGATCCCTTGAACAGCATCAGCGCCAGTCCGCCCACGGCCAGCCCGATATTGACCAGGGTGAAGACCATCGGCTCATTGACCGTCACCGCCGCCACCCAGCTGAAAATGATGCCGATGACGGGCAGGGCGATGGGCGTGGCGAAGACGCGGGGATTGAGCGCCCCGCGCTGGTTGGACATGATGCTCATGCCCATCACCGCCGGCAGCATGGGCATGGTGATGCCCAGCGGCTCGGCCAGCAGCAGACACAGCGCCACCGCCAGCGCCGTGCGCAGCGCCAGATAGGGGTCTTCATGGGGGTCGACGCGCGGCAGTTCTTCCATGGTCCGGGCCTACAGCATGTCCCTCGAAAGTGGGAACCGGTTTCGGGATAAGGACAT